>NZ_JAPEHY010000057.1:0-13063 GCF_028823715.1 Shewanella sp. K8 | reverse complement strand
CCCCCTTCTAGGGGGCTGTTCAAAGCCACCTGCTATGCAGGTGGATTTTTTACTGGCTGCTGTGATGAAGCTCAGATGCCCCCGGCTGGATATTTGATTGGGAAAAGGTTAGATTGGGGCTAGGCTATCCCTTCGGGGAGTCTTGGTGCATTAATGCGCTAAAAAATTAAAAAATTCAAATTGTTATCAATCATCTTTCTCTGGGTTGTGGGTTTGTTGTTATCAGGAGCCGGGTAATGGGTTGCGCCAGAGCAGCCACTGACGCGGGTATCCGGATAAACCCAGAGGGTTTGATGCAGTGTTAACACAGACTTCAGCGCCGTATTGGTTCGCCCGATGCGGCGCTGAAGTGCAATTCGGGGGCGAAAGACCTCGAGATAGTTGATTCAAGCTGAATGAGTCTGAAACGCCTGTCAGGCGATTTTCAGCGATTGGGTATTGGTGTCAACCCTCAATGGGGGAAGGGATGACCCGATGTGGGGCCGCTCAGGCGGCTTTTCTGAAAAGTAGAGGATTGCTGTGAGTACACAACCTAATATCGTAATTTCTGAAGTGGATCTGGAGCGCCTGGAGCGTTTACTGGATTCATTGCCGGCCAATGCCTTTCCTGGCCATCAAGCGCTTGAGGCTGAGCTGGAGAGAGCGGAAATCAGGCCATCCAAGGAGATGCCGGACAATGTGGTGACCATGAACTCTGAAGTTCGTTTTCGTATGTCTTCCTCCAATGAAGAGTTCACCTTGCGTCTGGTTTATCCAAAAGATGCCGATGGCAGTGCCGGTAAAATTTCAATTCTGGCTCCGGTTGGCGGCGCCTTGTTGGGCTTGGCCCAGGGTGATGAAATTGAATGGCCGGGCCCGGGTGGCGGCACAGTGAAAGTGCGGATTGAAGAGATTATCTATCAACCGGAGCGCTCAGGTGATTTTCACCGCTAAGCACCGGAGCCGGTAAGGCTCTTGAACGGATACGGGAGTGATATACAACTAAGTCACTCAGAATGCACCAACGACAGGGAATGGAGATAAAGATGAAGCAGTACTTTGTCCACAATGGTTTTTCTGCCGGCAGCGGTAAATTACCGGCGGATCCACAGTTGATCAGTGAACAGGACGCCGACAAACTGATGCAGTTTGCTGGTTTGGAGCCCAAGCACGTAGGGAATTTGACCCCACCGGCGCAGTTTGCCGAAGAGGGGGATTGGTTGTTCAGGCTTTTCGCCAATAACCGTTTTCTTTGCTATGCGGATCCAACACTTTTCAGCCATGCCTGCCCAAGGAAGAAGGGCGAGCCTCTGGCTTTAAACTGGTAACTCCAAGGTTACCGGCAATAAAAAACCAGCGCTTGGCGCTGGTTTTTTTAATTATCACTCTTGGCCGTGATCGCACTTGTCGTTGGTGCAGACGCCATAGAGGTAGAGGCTGTGATTGGTGAGCTTGATATTGTGACGCATGGCGATTTCATGCTGACGACGCTCGATAAGATCATCGGAAAACTCGATCACTTTGCCACAGCTCAGGCATACCAGGTGATCATGATGATGTTGGGTGGAGAGTTCAAACACGGCTTTGCCGCTTTCGAAGTGGTGACGGCTGACAATGCCGGCATCATCAAACTGGTTCAGTACCCGATAAACGGTAGCCAGACCTATCTCTTCGCCGATATCCAGCAATTTCTTATATAAATCTTCGGCACTGATATGCTGGTTCTCCGGTTCTTGCATCAGCTCCAGGATTTTGACTCGTGGCAGGGTGATTTTCAAACCCGCTTTCTTCAGCGCTTGATTTCCATCTGTCATGGCTAATCTCTTGATTGCAGAACCCTTGGTATTACACATAGGTTCGTCCGTGGATAATAGACCCCATTATATGTGTACTGTTCTAAAACTTAAACCTCTGATCCGGCTTTTGGTACTTCTGTGGGGTAACTTGGCTATAATCGGCATAAATTTGAATAAAAACAAGCAATTTAAACATACTTTTTGTATGGTTATACCAAGGCATAATTGCAGTGTGTGGTCATCGTTGGCAGGATGACAGAAAAACAAAAAGGACACTAGATGCATCGTCGAATCGTGGTTTTAACCGGCGCCGGGATCTCTGCCGAGTCCGGATTACGCACCTTCAGGGATCAAGATGGCCTGTGGGAAGAGCATCATATTGAAGATGTGGCGACTCCTGAAGGCTATGAGCGTGACCCTGAATTGGTCGAGCGCTTCTACAATGGCCGTTGGCAGCAATTGCATGCGGGCAATATAGAACCCAACGCCGCCCATACAGCGCTCTCTCGCCTTGAGCAGGAGTTTGAGGGGGAACTGCTTATTGTCACCCAAAACATAGACGATCTGCACGAGAGAGCCGGCTCCAGGCGCTTGCTGCATATGCACGGTGAACTTTCCAAGGGGCGTTGTCCGCGCTCGCGGCAAACCTTTACCCTGCACGAACCCTTCGGGCCGGAGAATACCTGCACCTGCTGTATTCCGGCGCAGCGTTTGCGGCCTCATGTGGTTTGGTTCGGTGAAATGCCCCTGGGAATGGATAGAATTCACGATGCTTTGGATCACTGCGATCTCTTTATTGCCATTGGCACTTCAGGCACTGTCTATCCCGCTGCCGGTTTTGTCGACAGCGCCAATCATCATGGTGCGCTTACCGTCGAGGTCAATCTGATGCCGGCAGACAGACACAGCCAGTTTCAAATTCACCTGCAAGGCAAGGCCAGTGAGATGGTACCTGCACTGGTAGAGCGTATCCTTGCCGGTCAGTCTATCTGCAATCAAACCGGCCATAATTGATGCCTGAGCCCAAAACGGGTGCCAGCCTGCTTGAGCCGCCTGTCGGTATTTCAAGCGCGCGTAATATCCAAGAGATCAAGGGGGTTATTGACCCCGGGGCTATTGATGGTAACAGCCGCTTGGCAATCATCATGCGCGGTCTGCCGGGCAGCGGCAAATCTTACTGGGTTCGGCAGTTTATCCAGGAACTACCAGCGAGGATTGCCCAGAATGTCACTGAGAGAGGCCTGTGTTCAACCGACAGCTTCTTTTACCAAAATAACCGCTACTGCTTCGACATTGCCCGTTTGCCGGAATTTCATCAGCTCAACCTGAGCCGCTTCATCGAGGCGTTGGCATCTGGCGTGCCTGTGGTTATCTGTGACAATACCAACATGGCACTGTGGGAGTTTGCGGCCTATCAGGCGGCTGCAAAGGCCTTGAATTATAGGGTGCATATTCAACAGATTGGTGATGTGCGCAGCAAAACTCACCAGCGTAAATGTGCCAAGCGAAACAAACATGGCGTAAGTCTTAACTCCATTCAACGAATAGCCAGTCAATTTCAAAGAAATTAAAAATAACTTTTGCAAGTAAATTAAAATATCTGATTTCATAAATTGCAATATATCGGTATAAGATGAGTATGATTAAAGAAATTCCGAGTTGATATATTTCTTTAATAAAGCCAGTAATTCACCTATTAATATTTTTAAGTTTATTTTAATAATTTTAATCGTATTAAAATGTTTCATAGTCATATCTTGTGTCTTTGCTCACTCTTTTGTTTTATTTTTAGTCATATTATCTGCTCGGGTCAGAATAGATCCGTTAATCATTATTATAACTTTCGTTTGAGTTTCGGGAGTCGGATTGTTCCTCTTAAAAATAAAGAGTGAGCAAGCGGTATTCCTTTGCTCAGACAGGAGAGAAAGATGACCATACTTAAAAAGAAAAGAGTTGCGCTGATGGTGATGGCGATACTGTTGGCCGGTTGCAGTGATGGTGAAGATGGCCGTGATGGAGCGCCAGGCGAACCGGGAACCCCCGGAGAACCTGGGAAGCCGGGGACGAATCCTCCAGTGACCCAATCGGTCGAAACCCAAGTTAAAGTGATTAATTACACTTTGGGCGAGGGTAAGGTTAGCTACGAATTTGAAGTAACAGATGAAAATGGCGACTTAATTAATGAACTGACAGATGTTCAGGCAAAAGTGGCTGCTTTGACTGCTAAAGGTTTTATTCTTAACCGGGATGAAAATCCTATTAATGGGGTTGAGGACAATGTTCATATCGGTGGTGCAGTAACTCAGGCAACAGAAGGTGCAACGCTGACTCAAGTAGATGATGGTCATTATATTTTTGAAGCCCCAATGGCAGGTGTTAATGCCGCCACTGAAGGCATTGTTTGGCTGCGTGTCGGCGGTAATGATGCCATTGCCCGTTCAAAGGCGTTGGTCGTCAATAAGCCGGAAGGTCAATTCAGTACCACAACAGAAGCCTGTTATGCCTGTCACGTGGATTATTCACTCAGTCCTCGTCGTCACGCCAGCTACGTGGCTGAAGGCATGGACGGTGAAGTGAATTTTTTGGCAGGTTGCTTGGTCTGTCACGGCTCAGTCAGTCGCGCAGCGACCAATGATGAAGGATTCTCCATCGGTGGCTATGCCACCAATACCTTGTCCAAGATAGGTCACATCAATCACAGGGAGTTCAGCAAGGACTTCAGCGTGCTCAACTGCAGCAGTTGCCATACTGATGCGCCGATCAACAGTAACTTTACCGGCCCCGGTTGTATCGATTGTCATGGTAAAGAAGGGACACCGGCCGGAGACATAGTGCCTTCAAATGGTCTGGACTTCCGTGGACTGCATGAACAGAAAGCCGGGATCACCAAGTTGCAAGCGTTGCGCCTTGGTTACACAGTTGCGCTTTCTACCCCTGAATCCGATGGTGCCGGTGGTTGGTGTTCGACCATCAGTGTCAAGGATAAAGAGGGCAATCTGGTCAATATCGGCAACAACTATAATGCCGATTATGCCACCGCAGGTTATGTTGCCGCCAAGCCGATAGTCTATGCGGGCGCATACCTGCATGCCTATGACAACCATGGCTTGGTGGGCCGCCCGGGCGCCCGTAACTCAGAAACCAAGACGGACAATGCCGATGGTACCCGCACTGTGTGTTATGCGGCGGCCAACATAGCCGCAGGTTATGAGAATGCCGGTTATATGTTCTCGGCGCGGGTGACTTTCTCCAGCGAAGGTTGGCAGTACTATGATGGCAAGGTACGTGGTCAGACAGGTGATCGCATTCGTGCCAATGGTTATGACGGCTCCATGGGGGTCTCCTTCACAGCTTACTCAGATGTGATCAGTCCGGCCGATGGCAGCAAGATCTCCGGCTTTGATCGGCGTCAGGTGGTGGCTGACAGCAGCTGTATCACCTGCCATAACGATGTGACTGCCTTCCACAAGAACGGTGAGTTCGATAACGGTGGTAAGGGTTGTATCGCTTGTCACGGCAACGGAATGGCCCGCACCAGCGCCGATTATGGTGCCGGCTTCGGTCCCATGATCCACAGCTGGCACTGGGGTAAGGGGGCAACTGTCGGTGAAGTGGCTCAGGATGCCGATGGTAACTGGAGTCAGACAGGAAAAGCCAACGGCGCCGCAGCGATTGCACCGGCCAGCAGTTGTGTGGCCTGTCACCAGGATGGCCTGTCGCTGGCCGCTGTGCCCAACCAGTATATTCTGGAGCCCGGCAGCAAGATGACCAGCCCGGTCACCGCAAACTGTTATGCCTGCCACACCAGTGATTCGGCCAAGGCGCATATGAGCCAAAACGGCGGTGATATCAGCGTGGATATCCCGGCTGTTGAGTGGTTCAAGCAGCCAAGTGCCGAATCCTGTGCGACTTGCCATGACACCGGCAGAACCTTTGGTATCGATAAGTACCATAAGTTCTAAAAGGGTTTTATTGAGTAAACATTCCCTGCAAGGCTTGGTTTACCTCAAGACAAAGCGGCTCATTTGAGCCGCTTTTTTTGCTGTCCTGAGTAGAGTTGAGGTGTAGCGGGCTCAGCCGTGACTGACGAAGGCGCTGTCATCTTGATTTTGCTCGCTCGTCAGTGCTGCTACTTCCAGCATGGCCTGGCTCAGGCAGCTCAGCTCTTCTGCGCTGATACCATAGGGCGGCATGATATAGATGAGTTTACCAAAGGGGCGGATCCACACGCCGCGGGCAACAAATTCGGCCTGCAGCGCCGCGGTATTGACCTGTTTGTGCATCTCCAGTACCCCAACGGCGCCAAGTACCCGTACCGCTTTGACTCCCGGCAGTACCGCTGCCGGTGCCAGTTCCTGTTTAAGCTGAGTTTCAATGGCCTTGACCTGAGCTTGCCACTCACCGCTTGCCAGCAGTGCCAGGCTGGCGCGGGCGGCGCTACAGGCCAGAGGATTGGCCATAAAGGTAGGCCCATGCATAAATACGCCGGCAGGGGAGCTGTCTATACCCGCCGCCACTTTATCGCTGCACAGCGTCGCCGCCAGACTGATATAGCCGCCGGTGAGCGCCTTGCCGACACACATGATGTCCGGCGCTATGTCTGCGTGTTCGCAGGCAAACAGCTTACCGGTACGGCCAAAACCTGTGGCGATTTCATCCAGGATCAGCAGCACATCGTACTTGTCGCACAGGGCTCTAGCCGCCTTGAGATAGTCGGCGCTGTAAAACCACATGCCACCGGCACCTTGCATTATGGGCTCGAGGATCAGCGCGGCGGTTTGCTTGCCGTGCTCGGCCAGCATGGCTTCGAGTCCGGCGATGTCATCTGCTTTAGCGGTTTCACCAAAGGGTGTGCTCGGCGCCGGGGCAAACAGTTGCCGGGCCACATTGTCACCAAACATGGTGTGCATACCGCCCTCCGGGTCGCAGACGCTCATGGCGGCGAACGTGTCGCCATGGTAGCCCTGCTTGACCGTCATGATGCGGTTTTTCTCAGTCTTGTTTTGTCCTTGCCAGTACTGCAGCGCCATTTTCAGCGCCACCTCCACCGAAATGGAGCCTGAGTCAGCCAGAAACACCTTAGTCAGTGGCTCCGGGGTGATAGTGATGAGTTGGCGACACAGTTCTATGGCGCTCTCATGGGTGATCCCTCCGAACATCACATGGCTCAGGCGTTTGAGTTGCTCTTCCATGGCGCTGAGAATTGCCGGGTGGCTGTAACCATGGACACAGGCCCACCAGGAGCTGGTGCCGTCGATAAGCTCGCGACCATCCTCCAGCGTCAGGCGTACGCCCTCGGCGGCTTTAACCCCATAAACGGGTAGGGTGTGGCTCATGGAAGTGTAGGGATGCCAGATATGCTGACGGTCGAAACAATAATCTATGCTCATATATTAACCAAAGGTAAACCTGTGCAACTGGTTGGCGTTGACAGTGAGGGCGTCGCGGGTATGCTAACGAAAATAATTCAGGCCTTCAAGCAGCCAGCTGAACCCGGATCCCGATGGATTAATCGGCAAAATCGGCTTCAGCAACAAATAGATCAGACTCAGGTAACACAGAATATGTCCAATACAGAGCTGCGCCATGACTGGCGCCGTGAAGAGGTTGAAGCCCTCTTTGCCCTGCCGATGAATGATTTGTTGTTTCGTGCCCACAGCGTGCACAGAACCCATTTCAATCCCAATGAAGTTCAGGTCAGCCGTCTGTTGTCAATCAAGACGGGTGCCTGTCCGGAAGACTGCAAATATTGCCCCCAGAGCGCCCGCTACGACACAGGATTGGAAAAAGAGCGTCTGCTGGAGATGGAAAAGGTACTGACAGAGGCCAGAAGTGCCAAGGCCGCCGGTGCGACCCGCTTCTGCATGGGAGCCGCCTGGCGTAACCCGCATGAACGCGATATGCCTTATCTCAAGCAGATGGTGCAGGAGGTTAAATCCCTGGGGATGGAAACCTGTATGACCTTGGGTATGCTCAGCGAAAACCAGGCCAACGAGCTGGCCGAAGCCGGGCTGGATTACTACAACCATAACCTGGATACCTCGCCGGAATACTATGGTGACATCATCACCACCCGCACCTATCAGCAGCGGTTGGACACTCTGGCCAATGTACGCGCCGCCGGTATGAAGGTGTGCTCCGGCGGGATTGTCGGTATGGGCGAGCAGGCCACCGACAGGGCGGGCTTGCTGCAGCAGTTGGCCAATCTGGAGCAACATCCTGACTCTGTGCCTATCAATATGTTGGTCAAGGTGGCCGGTACGCCGCTGGACAGCCTGGACGACCTGGATCCGCTGGAGTTTGTGCGCACCATAGCCGTGGCCAGAATCATGATGCCTTTGTCACGGGTTCGCTTGTCGGCCGGGCGTGAAAATATGACAGATGAGCTGCAGGCCATGTGTTTCTTTGCCGGGGCCAACTCGATTTTCTATGGGTGCAAGTTGTTGACCACCGCTAACCCGGAAGAAAATGACGATATGAGCCTGTTCCGCCGTCTGGGATTGACTCCGGAGCAGGGCAAGGCCGCCACGGTCGAGGAAGAGGGCGCCGAAATAGCCCGCGCCGCGGCCAAGGCAGAGGCTATCAATAACAAGGCTCAGGGACAGTTTTACGACGCCGGAGCCCTGTAACTTGACCTCATTGCTGGACAAAATGGCCCGCCGCCGTGAAGAGCTTGCGCGCGGCGGCTTGCTCAGGCAAAGACGCTGCTTTGCAGCAGCGTCCGGCCGTGAACGACTATTGCATCCTGTTGCCCAAGCCACAGGCAAACCATTACTGGATTTTGCCGCCAATGATTATCTGGGCCTGGCCCGTCATCCCAAGGTCATCTCTGCGCTCGCCAAGGGCGCAGAGATCTATGGCTGTGGCAGCGGCGCTTCACCTCTGGTTTCGGGTTACAGCGAGGCGCATCTCAAGCTGGAACAAGGTCTGTGCCGGACGCTCGGCGCAGAAGCGGCGTTACTGTTCAGCTGTGGTTTTGCCGCCAACACTGCGCTGATGAAAACCCTTTTTAGCGCTGAAGATACAGTGATTGCCGACAAATTGGTGCACGCCTCCATGATAGATGGCCTGCGCGACTCAAAGGCCAAAATACGGCGTTTTGCCCATAACGATATGGCGGCAGCTACAACGCTTTTGGCCCGGCATCCCGGCAGCGCTGTGCTCACCGAAACCGTGTTCAGCATGGATGGCGACAGGGCGCCGCTCGGTAAATTGAGCCACTTGTGCCAAGCGCACGGCAGCCCGCTTATTCTCGATGATGCCCACGGCTTTGGCCTATTTGAGTCATCATCCCTGCCTGTATTTGCCCGTTTGGTGACCTTTGGTAAGGCGCTCGGAGGTCAGGGCGCGGCGATTGTGGGCTCGCAGGAATTGATAGACTATCTGGTGGCCAATGCCCGTGAATACATCTATTCCACCGCGCTCTCACCCGCCTGCTGTATGGGCGTGCTCAAGGCCCTGGAGCTGATCCAGCAAGAGCCCTTGCTTGAGCGCCTCAACGCCAATATCGCTTTGTTTCGCCGCAGCTGCCAAGAGGCGGGGATCTCCTTGATGCCATCTGAGTCGCCAATTCAACCTCTGTTGGTGGGTGAGAGTGGCAAGTGTATGGCGCTGGCGGCAAGACTTTTGGAACGCGGCTTCCTGGTGGGGGCGATTCGGCCACCCACAGTCCCCAAAGGCAGTGCCAGACTGCGTATTACCCTGAGCGCCGAGCACAGGGAGCAGGATATACTGGCCTTGGCCTCGGCACTGGCGGAGCTGATGGCATGAGCAACATGAGTCATGAGCCTCTGGCCAGTCACTCAGGCCTGGTGCAATCCGTGCCGCTTGGGGATGTTGCCGGGCGCTTTTCCAAGGCGGCAACCGCCTATGAGCGTCACAATAGGGTGCAGCGTCTGACGGCCGAAGCCTTGCTTGACTGGGACGATTGCCCACACTCAGGAAAACTGCTGGATATAGGTGCAGGTCCGGGCACGGCTTTTGCCACGCTCTGGCCCCAAAGCGTGACTGCCCTGGATATCGCCAGCGGAATGCTCAAGCAGCTAAAGGGAAATTTCCCCGATTATCAGGCTGTTTGTGGCAATGCCGAGCAGCTTCCCTTTGGCGACAACAGCTTTGATGCGGTTTATTCCAATCTGGCGCTGCAGTGGTGCGGCGATATTCCGGCCGCCTTGGCAGAGATTTTTCGGGTCATGCGCCCAGGCGGTTCGGCGCGCCTAGCCATAGTGGCCCGGGGCAGTTTGCCCGAATTACAGACGCTGGGGCTGCGAGTCAAGGCATTTGCAGCCGAACATAAGTTGGAGCAAGCGCTGGCGCAGCATCCCTGGCAGAGCTTGCACACGCAAAGCCGCACCTTTCAGTGCCACTTTGCCAATCTCAGGGAATTGCTTTACTCCGTCAAGGGGGTCGGCGCTTCAGTCGGCGCCGACAAAAACTCAGGTGCCGGGCTCAAGGGAAAGGGTTTTTGGCATACACTTAACGGGCAGGCCGAAGTCCTTAGAACGGACAAGGGAATGCCGCTGACATACAGGATAGTAATGGTTCAGGCCCGAAAATAACCATTGATGTTTTGGCTGTAGGGGTAGTTCAGCGATGATTTTTTTTGTAACAGGTACAGATACCGACAGTGGCAAGACTCAGGTCGGGGCCGCGCTGCTGCATAAGGCACGAGTCGAGCATGGCTTGAAAACCTTGGGGGTAAAACCCCTGGCCTCGGGTTGCCACAACACCCCTTACGGGCTGAGAAACCCGGACACCCTGGCCTTGATGGATGAATCCACTCTGAAACTGCAGTACGACAAGGTGAATCCTTTCAGTTTTGAGCCGGCGATTGCCCCTCATATTGCTGCCGCCGATCTCGGCCTGGATATCAGCCCCGAGGCGGTACTGGCAGCGCTGGATTTTACCCAATATGCCATGGCCGATTTCTGCCTGATAGAAGGGGCCGGTGGTTGGCGTTTGCCTTTGGGGGAGGGGCGTTTCTTATCGGAAGCGGTGCAGGGACTGGCTCTGCCCGTGATTCTGGTGGTGGGAATGAAGCTTGGCTGCCTTAATCATGCCGTGTTGACCCAGGAAGTGATCCGCGCCGATGGGCTTGAAATCGCCGGTTGGGTGGCCAATCGCGCCGAAGCCGATATGAGTCGCTTCGATGAAAACCTGGCCAGCCTTAAAGACTTGATGCAGGCGCCGCTGTTGGGAGTGGTGCCGCATCTGGCTCATCCCAGTGCCGAGGCCATGTCTCAGCACCTAGATTTGAGCCCTTTGCTGGCCAAAGTGCCCGGTTGAGCCCTGGAGTTAAAAAGAAGCAAGGCCACGTAGGGCCGAGGCTTTTTAGCTCAATAGATTGGAAAGATCACTGCCTACAGGCACGGGGATCTCCTGCTCTACACCGCTGAACAGATAAGCTTCCTTATCTCCCAAAAGACTCAGTTTATTGTCCTGCAGCAACAGGGCGCTGCCTTCCTGGATGGCCAGTACCGGCGTCTTGGGATCGACACAGGTAAACTCAAGCAAGCGCTGGGCCCGGGTTTCACCATTATGACCCGGCGCCTTGTAGTTGCTGTAATGCGGATTGATCTGCAGTGGCAGCAGGCCAAGGGCGCTGAATGATGGCGGCTCTATAATAGGCATATCATTGGTGGTACGTATGCTGAGGCCGGCAATATTTGAACCTGCACTCCAGCCAATATAGGGTTTGCCGGCGGCGACTTCCTCTTTGATCAGATGCAGCAGATCGTAGCGGTACAACTCATGCAATAGGTGGAAGGTATTGCCACCACCAACCAGAATGCCGTCAGCATCGCGAATAGCCTGCTTGGGATCGCCATGTTGATGGATAGAGGAGATATCCAACCTCAATGGTGCCAGGCCATTAACCACGGCTTCCAGATAGTTGTCATAGCTCATGCTGACACCGGCATAAGGGATAAATATCCACTTGCGGGCCTTTTCTGTCATAGGCTCAATATAGGGCAGGGCATGTTCCAGGTAAGGGGTGTCGCCAGCGCGGGAGCTGCTGAGCAGCAGGGTATTTATCGTCATAATCGTCGCTGTCCTTCAGATTGATTTGCGTTGCTTGATGGTAACAAAAAGCCTTTACACTCAACAATCGCCGCCGGTGTTTTTGGTCGCTTTAAAAAGCCGCACTCGGGCAATTGATTAAGTTTGATTTAATCAAGCCTGCCTAGACTGCTTCCTCTGCGTAACCGGGGCGTTTGGGCGAGAAAGCTAAACAATAATTTACCTTTTCCCACTTGAATTCCCGCCAAGTGGACATATTATGTCTGCAATGACGCAATTCCGGTACAAGGGTACCTTACAGGAGCTGATATGAAGCGTGTATTTCTATTGATTTTGACTAACCTTGCCATCCTGTTGGTGGCATCGATCGTCATGTCTATTTTGGGTGTCAATACTCAAACCATGGGTGGCTTGCTGGTGTTTGCGGCGATCTTCGGTTTTGGTGGTGCCTTTATCAGCTTGGCGATTTCCAAGTGGATGGCCAAGAAGACTATGGGTTGTGAGGTGATCACTCAGCCCCGAGATAACACAGAGCGTTGGTTGCTCGAGACTGTAGCCCGTCAGGCACAACAGGCCGGGATCAAGATGCCGGAAGTGGCCATCTACCAATCGCCTGAACTGAACGCCTTTGCTACAGGTCCAAGCAAAAACAATTCTCTGGTGGCTGTGAGTACAGGTCTGCTTTACGGCATGAGTGCCGATGAAGTGGAAGCCGTACTGGCGCACGAAGTCAGCCATGTGGCCAACGGTGACATGGTGACTCTGACCCTGATCCAGGGCGTGGTGAACACCTTTGTTATCTTCGCTGCCCGTGTGGTTGCCGGTATCATCAATAACTTTGTTGCCAGCAACGATGAAGAGGGTGAAGGCCTGGGCACCATAGCTTATATGGCTGTGGTATTTGTGCTGGATATGCTGTTTGGTATTCTGGCGTCCATGGTGGTGGCTTACTTCTCCCGCATCCGTGAGTTCCGCGCCGACGAAGGTGCCGCTCGTCTTGCCGGCAAGAACAAGATGATTGCGGCGCTTGAACGTCTGCGCACCGGGCCGGAAACCGGTGCCATGCCGGCCAATATGTCGGCCTTCGGTATCAATGGCAAGCGCTCAATGACCGAACTCTTTATGAGTCACCCACCGCTTGAAAAGCGTATCGAAGCGCTGAGAAACCGCGGATAATTTAGCAATACTTTCTCTTAAGGAGGCCGGTTGGCCTCCTTTTTTTAGGTTCATCGCGGATCTCCGGGGAACGCCTCTCTGACTTTCAGAAA
>NZ_JAPEHY010000056.1:0-13783 GCF_028823715.1 Shewanella sp. K8 | reverse complement strand
CGGTCAGATCAAGCTTGGTTTGGATGGGTGATTCTTTTAGCCCCCTTCTAGGGGGTTGTTCAAAGCCACCTGCTATGCAGGTGGCTTTTTTACTCTCATAGCCGGCAAACAGCCTGTTGCCTCAAGAAGTGAAAAGGCCGGCAGCGTATTCTCAACTATCGTCAGCCAAATCTGCGCCCTTGGTTCGCATCCAGTCGGCCAGTGAATCCAAGGTAGGTTTCAAAGACTTCCCCAATGGGGTTATTCGATACTCCACACGCGGCGGCACTTCGGCATAAACCTTGCGCTGCACCAGCTTGCGACGTTCAAACAGGCGTAATTGTCGCGTCAGTTCCTTCTGCGTAATGGGGGCTACGGCCCGCTGCAATTCACTGAAGCGTACCGGAGAGTCGAACGCTATCAAACGATAGAGAATGGGGATGGCCCATTTACCCGAAATGAGATTGACAAAGCTCACCATGGGACAGGGTTCAGAGCTATCCAACTCATAGGAGGGCGCGGCCGTTAAACTTGTTTTCTGAGAGCTCTCTGCGGCGGACATAGCTATCCAAATGCCTCTTTAGTATCAAAAAGGTGCCTACTATACAATGGATACTATTGTAAATAAAATGCGCCCTCCAACAGCGTAGAGGGAGGTATGCATGAAACGACTGCAAGATAAGTTTGCCTTGGTTACCGGGGGTACCAGTGGTATAGGCCTGGAAACCGCACGACAGTTTCTTGCCGAGGGGGCCAAGGTTGCCATCACTGGGCGCGACATCAATGCCCTCAACCGGGTTCGGGAAGAGTTGGGGGGTAACACCTTGGCCATTTGCTGTGATGCCGGCGATATAAACTCACAACGGGAATTGGCACAAACGCTCAGCCGCCAGTGGCCGCGTTTGGACGTCTTGTATGCCAATGCCGGAGACGTTACTCATCTACCATTGCCGGATTGGGACGAAATAGCCTGGGATAGATTGATGTCGGTGAATCTCAAAGGGCCGTTTTTCCTTATCCAATCACTCTTGCCTCTGTTGGCAAACCCGGCCTCTGTCATCCTCTGTGGTTCAACCAGCGCGCATATCGGCCTGGTGCAAAGCAGTGCCTATGCCGCCAGTAAAGCGGCGCTGCTGTCGCTGGCGCGAACCCTGTCGGCAGAGCTGCTTGAGTCTGGCATCAGAGTCAACTGTTTAAGCCCCGGGCCGACAGAGACTGCGGCTTTGGGTAAGTTGGGGCTGGCTGCTGAAGAGCAAAAGGCACTGCAGCAGGAGATTCGGCAACTGGTGCCCATAGGTCGTATGGGAACGCCTTGGGAAATCGCCAAGGCGGCCGTGTTCCTCGCATCCGACGAGTCGCGTTTTGTCATCGGCACCGAATTACTGGTCGATGGTGGCGTTGCCAATCTCTAAGGAGGTGCGAGCCAGTCCCATGTGTGCTCTACGTCGGCAGAGGCTAGGCCGAAAGGGCTTCGACAGGGGGCTGTATCAGCTTGCCCATCTTGGGCCCTTGCTGCTCGGCAAAGCGCTGTTGAATGTCGAGCAATTCAGCTTCGCAGGCACAAAAGGCTGCCACCAGTTGTGGGTCGAACTGGCCTCCGGCCTCCTTCTTGAGGTAGGCAAAGGCTTCCTGATTGCTCCAGGCGCTCTTGTAAGGCCGCTCAGAGGTCAGGGCGTCGAACACATCGGCAATGGCGGCTATACGGGCGCTGAGGGGAATGGCATTGCCCTGCAAACCCTCAGGGTAGCCACTGCCATCCCAGCGTTCGTGGTGGCTGCGGGCCACTTCCGCCGCCAGTTGCAGCAAAGGTGAGGCATCATCGCCGAGAATATCGGCGCCTATCTTGGTATGCCCCTGCATGATGCGGTACTCCTCCGGCGTCAGCTTGCCCGGCTTCAAGAGAATATGATCCGGAATACCTATCTTGCCGATATCGTGCATGGGCGCGGCATTGAACAACAGCTCAACCCAGGATTCAGAGGCGCCCAACTGCCGGGCCAATACCCGGCAATAGTGGCTCATGCGCTGCACATGCAGGCCGGTTTCGTTGTCACGATATTCGGCGGCGCGCCCCAGGCGGTTAATGATCTTATGACGGGTCTGTTCCAGCTCCCGGGTGCGCAGCTTCACCAGTTGTTGCAGTTGCCTGGCCTGATTGGCCAATGCCAGCTGGTTGGCGATACGTACCTTGAGGATAGCCGGACTGATGGGCTTGGAGATGTAATCCACGGCCCCCAACTCAAAGCCGGTTTGCTCGTCGATCACTTCATTCTTGGCGCTGATGAAGATCACCGGGATCTGCGCCGATCTGGGGTGCTGTTTCAGGCGGCGACAGGTTTCAAAACCATCTATGCCGGGCATCATCACATCCAGCAGGATAAGATCGGGCTCCAGCCCCTGATCCAGCATGGCCAGGGCCTTTTCACCGGATGTGGCGGCGCGCAGACTATAATCCTTGGCCAGTACTGCATGGATAAGTTGCAGATTATCGGCGGTATCGTCCACGGCCAGAATGCAGGCCTTGTCGAAAGTTTGCATATATCTCCTCAGTGCCCAATGGGGCGGTCGAGTTAGTGTCTGAAACTTCCTGTCACCACCTTGTTATATTGAATATCCTGTCACATCCTATTTACTTTTTATGCCATATTCATCTGAAAGGCGCTGAGATTTTGGCACTTTTCAGCAGTTAATGTTGTATCAGTTTGTTTCCTTGGGGCGATCCACTTCACTAAAGCTAAATTATCTTTGGCATCCATCGCGGCTTTCGCGCAAGATATGCGCCTTTTTTAGACAGCTGACGCCCGAATTGAGGCAGTGTCAGCAATCTGACACCCGACTCCGTTTTACTCTGCTTGGCACAAGCACGAAGGAATAAATAATGGGAAAATCCCTGTTGCTGTTTTGTCTGCTGATTTGCTTGAGCCCCTTTGGGTTTTCCAAGGTGGGCGATCTGCCGCTGCAGCTTGATGATGGGACACAGTCGGAAACGCCCAAGGTGGTGCTCTTGCTGGAAGACGGCAGCCCATTTTGGCAGCGGGTAGAACGCTTTACCCGAATGGCGGCGCAGGATCTCAAGCTGGATCTGCAGGTTCGCTTTTGCGATGCCAAGGGGCGGAATCAACTGTCTATCGGGCGCGAAGCGCTGGAGCAGGGGGCATCCGGGCTGATCTTTTCCCCTTTTGGTGAGCAGAGTAAAGAGTTGTTGGCATTGGCAGACAGTTATGGTGTGCCGACAGTTACTATCAAATCCTCCTTTCCCGAGTCGACACACAAGCCTCATGTAATGCACCGCAACTGGATTGGCAGTATCACGGCCAACAGCAAGGTGCTGGGCAGCATGCTGGCCCGGCAACTGCTGGAGCAAGCCGATCCTGAGAAACCCGAATTGCAACTGCTGGTGATAGCCGGGCCTGAGTCCGACCCCGAGGTGCAACAGCAACTGGCGGGGATCCGCGCTTATCTGGATATCCTGCCGCAGCCGGTGAAGCTAACGGTGAAATACACCCAATGGCGCGCCAGAGATGCCGAGCGAGCCTTGAAGCAAGCGCTGGAGCAGCAGGGCCTGGACGCAGTATTGGCCATGAATGCGGTGATGGCATTGGCAGTTGCCAAACAAGCTGAGGAAGAGGGGCTGCTGCTGGGTACCAGCAATTGGGATGCCGATGTTGCCGAGGCGATGCGCGGAGGCAGAATCCACGCAGGCATTGGCGGGGTGGAGTTTCAAGGTGCCTTTGCCCTGGTGATGCTGGCGGATCATCTGCGCGGCGTGGATCTGTCCGGGCAGGCGTTCAATCAGTATCTCAACCTGATCGCCATTAATGGCGAAAACCTCAATCGTTACTGGCAACTGTTTGATGTCAGCAACTTCAATCCCGACTTTTCCCAGATCTCCATGGCCGCTAACCCCAGGATCATGTCGCTGGATTTTCGACTGGAAAACCTGATCCCGGATCTGGATGTGCACGAATTTATTGCCCGTTTGAGCCCGGAAGAGCTGCAGTTTTTGCAACAGCATCAGGTGGTGGATGTCGGGGTTGCACCGGATGCGGCGCCGGTAGACTTTCTCAGCCTGGAGGGCGTACATCAGGGCATGATGGCCGACTTTCTCTACGAGATAGATCGCTTCCTGCCGCTGGTGTTCAATGTCCGCAATGAGCTCAGTTGGGACAAGAATATCCGGGCGCTGAAGGATACCGAGGTAGACATGCTGAGTCTGGCTTCGCCTTCCAGCGAGCGCCAGGAGCATATGTTGTTTACCCGGCCGCTGGCCGAATTCCCCGGAGTGCTGCTTACCCGTCACGATGCCAAGAAGATCAATGGCCTTAAAGATCTGCAGCAGCAAACTCTGGGCGTACTCAAGGATGATGTCACCGAAGAGGTGATGCGGCGGGACTATCCTCAGATGACATTGCGGCGTTTTCGCTCCATCGAAGCCATGATGCGGGCGGCGGAAAAAGGCCAGGTCGCTGCCGTATTTACCAACCTGCCCACGGCCAATCACTATCTGGGCACTCATCTCAACAGCCCACTCTGGCTCGCCAGCGATACCGAGTATAAGTTCCAGGTGGCGATGGCGGTGCGCAAAGACTGGCCTGAGCTGGCGTCTATTCTCGACAAGGCCTTGGCGCAGATCCCAACCTATAAGTCACAGGAGATCCAGAACCGCTGGATCAACGTCAAGTACGACTTCGGCATACATTACAGTAAGGTGCTCAAGTGGAGCCTGGTGGCAGCGGCGCTCACCATCACCTTGCTGTTGCTGTTTTGGCGCTGGAACCGGCGTCTCAACCGCGAGGTGCAGCAGAGGCTGAGAGTGGAAACTGAGTTGAAGGCCAGTATGCAGAGGTTTCAAGTGTTGTTTGACTCGGCGGTGGATGCCTGTGTGCTGGCCGACAGCCAGGGAACTATCCTCGACTGCAACCAGGCGATGCTGGCACTGCTGGGGCGTGAGGAAAAATCCCCCTTACTGGGGCAAAAGCCGGACTGGTACTACTACCCGGCGCCGGGGAATCGTCAACAGGTGGACCAAAGGCTGAAGCAGGTCTTGAGCCAAGGTAAAGTGTGCTTCGATGGCGACTTGCTCGGGGTTCATGGGCGCAGGGTTCCGGTTGAAGGTACCTTGGTGCGGGTGATGCTGCAGCAACGCTCGCTGATCCTCTGCTCCTACCACGACCTGACCCAGAAGCGGCAGATGCAGCAGTCACTGGCGCGGGAGCGGGACATTCTCAAGAAGGTGCTGGGCAACAGTCCGGTCGGTGTGTGGATTGCCGTTGACGGTGTGCTCAGGTATGTCAACGAGCCTATGACCCGGATGACGGGAATGCGCCTGGGGCAACCGCTGCAGCCCTGGTTCCCCGAGCCGGAGTCCTACACTGAAGCGGTGCAGCGGCTGGAAGGGGAAAACGATGTCGTGACCATAGAGACCCGTATCTTCTCCGACGAGGGCGGCTTTCGGGATGTGCAACTGAGTCTCTATCGCACCGAGCTGGACGGCCAGGCCGCCAGCCTCTGCTGGGTGGTGGATATCACTCAAAACAAGCAGGTGCAGACTCAAATGGCCCATGCCAAAGAGTTGGCCGAAGCGGCCACCCGGGCCAAGTCCGAGTTTCTGGCCAATATGTCCCATGAGATCCGCACGCCGATGAATGCCATTCTGGGCATGTCCTGGCTGGTGTTGCAGACAGAGCTTGACGGTCGTCAGCGTAACTATCTCGACAAGGTGCATCAGGCGGCGTCGTCGCTTTTGGGGATCCTCAACGATATTCTCGATTTTTCCAAGATAGAGGCCGACAAGCTGGAACTGGAACAGCGGCAGTTGGATCTGTTTGAACTTGTGGGACAACTGGTGGGGGTGATGGGCTTCAAGGCCGATGAGCAGCAGTTGGCACTGCGAATGGAGCTGCCGCTGGATATGCCGCGCCTGTATCTGGGGGATCCGCTCAGGCTCAATCAGATCTTTACCAACCTGCTGGGCAATGCCCTCAAGTTTACTCCCCAAGGCGGCGAAATCTGCCTGCGGGGCCGTTTGCTGCATCGCCAAGGGGACAAGGTGCGGCTGCAGTTTTGTGTTCAGGATACCGGCATAGGTATTCCAGAGGATAAGCTGGCAACCCTGTTCGACTCTTTCGAGCAGGTGGATGCCTCCACCTCCCGCAAGTATGGTGGTACCGGGCTGGGGCTGGCTATCTGCAAGCGCTTGAGCGAGATGATGCATGGCCGCATCTGGTGTCAGAGCCGCGAAGGTGAGGGCAGCCGCTTCTATCTGGAGCTGGAGCTCACGTGCCGGGACGAGTACCACTATCTGGCCGATTACGCGCCACTCAGAGGTCATGAGGTGACTCTGGTCAGCAGTGATGACGGCGAGTACCGACACTGGCATTGGCTGTGTCGCCAGCTCGGCATCAGGCTGCAGCGTTTCCATAGTTTGCAACAGCTTGGCGAATGGTTGGGCGGCCTCGAAGCAGACAGAAAAGCCGAGCTCAAAGGCTTGCCGCTGCTGCTGGATATGAGCCGCGAATGCCCGGACGCCCTGGCGGCGCTGCCATTGCCAAGCCATGCCGGAGTCTGGCTGCTGGGGAACTTGAGTCAGGATGAACAACTGAGCCGCATCGGCGGCGAGCAGAGATTGCTGCGCCCCTACACTCCCTGCGGTCAGTTGACGGCGCTGCGATCTTTGCTGGATCTGTCCGGCGAAACGCCCTGTTGCTCCGACGAGCCGCGAACACATGTGAACATAAGGCAACAACTCAAGGGCGCCCGTATCCTGCTGGTGGAAGATAACCCACTCAATCAGGAGTTGGCGCTGGCGCTATTGAGTCAGGCGGGGATGCAGGTCAAGCTGGCCCAGCATGGGCAGCAGGCACTGGAGCTAATGCAGCAGCAAGACTTCGATGCCGTGCTGATGGACTGTCAGATGCCTTTGATGGATGGCTATCAGGCGACCCGGGCTATTCGTGCCAATCCGGCGCTAAAGGGGTTGCCTGTGCTGGCAATGACGGCCAATGCCATGGTGGGGGACAGGGAAAAGGCGCTGGCGGCAGGCATGGTGGAGCATATCACCAAGCCGATTCAGGCCGAGGTGCTCTATGGGGCGCTGGCGCGTTGGGTCAAACCCAGGCAAGAAAATCCGGCAGCGGCATTGCCTGCCGAATCTATGCCTGCGAGTGGCTTACCCGAGTTCCCCGGGCTGGACAATAGCGCCGGGCTCAGGTGTTGCAACGGCAATGAGGCACTTTACCTGCGCTTACTGCAGCTTTTTTGCGACACTGGCAAGGGGTTGGCAACTGAATTGGCAGAGGCGATGCAGCGTCAGGACTGGCCGCAGCTGCAGCTTCTGAGTCACAGTATCAAGGGCTCGGCCGCCAATATCGGCGCCATTGAGCTGGCCGAGTGCGCCGGTGCCCTGGAGTTGGCACTGAATAGCCGGATAGCCACAGCACTCGGCTCGCAGTTTGGTCAGCAACAGGAGCAGGATAATCCAACCGACTTGCCGCAGATACAGACTCGGCTGGACAGTCTATTGCAAGCGCTGGAGGCACTGGTTCTCGCCCTGGAGGCCTTGCCCCAGCCGTCATCACTGCCGTCATCGCAACCGTCATCGCAGCCGTCATTAAAGCCTCAGACCTTTGAGACACTGCCTCCAATAGGCAGTTCCAGCTCAAGTGCGTCTGCGACCACATTTGCTGCCCAGTTCGATGCCCTGCATCAGAGCCTGGATGAATACAACACAGAAGCTTTGGAGCAGGTCGATGCCCTGTTTCAGCATTCGGCACTGCAGCCCTGGCGCGAGTCGCTTGAGCGGCTGCAGCGGGCGGTGCGGGCCTTTGATTTCGAGCGCGCCGCCACTGAACTAGCCAGGCTTCGGCAGTTGGCCGGGGTTTGATGGTGCTGTCTCCCTATCAAGCGGCAGCTTGGGTAAAGCCTGTCTGGTAAAAGCCTGCTGCACTAAAACCGGCTGCACTAAAACCGAGCGTCTCAAAACCCTGTGGCGCAGCTAGTGCGGTAGCGCCATAGGGTAGCTGAACAGCAGCAGATGGCAGAAGTTGAGGCAGAAGTGGCACAGCGCCGCCAGCCACAAACGGCCGCTCAGCTGGAACACCAAACCATAGAGGACACCGGCGAGGGCGGCGAACAGCGCCAGAGTCCAACCCCCGGCCAGGTGCGCCAGCCCAAATAGCACGCTGGCTAGCGTTACCCCAAGCAGGGCGCCGCCGCGCTTGACCAGATACTGCTGCAATGCGCCGCGAAACAGCACCTCTTCGGCGACGCAGGTCAGCAGCAGGTTATTGAGCGCAAACAGCCACCACCAGCCCGGCAGCTTTGGATCCCAATTGATGGCGCCGATTAAACTGGCCAGCCCCAGCAGTGCAGGCGTGGCGGCAAACAGCAAGGCCAGCAGGATTATTTTTCGCCTTGGCAGAGGTTTTGGCGTACCCGCAACCAGCGGCCAGGCCAGCAGCAACAGAAACAGGCTCAGCGGCTTATCCAGGTTGAGATACATGCTGAAAGGTGCACTGCCGCTGCTGGCTTGCACTTTATCCAACAGCTTGAGGTTGTCAAAGCCCGGCAGCAGATGCACTGTGAGTGCCACGGCGCTCAGCAGTATCAAGCCCTGGGCGCCATAAACGGCAAGCTGCTTGAGCCGTATGTGGCCCTGCTCGTTTGCCTCATTATTCGCCGCCGCACTCTTGGCTGAATTTGCCTGTCGGCAAAACCGCTGGCGCCATTGTGGCAACTTAAATGCCAGCGCCAGTAATAGGCCCACAAGTATCAGAGTCGGCGCCGCAATGCGGCCCAAAAACAGCGCCAGTAGCAGGCTGGTGGCGAGTAGCAAGAGTGCGATGGGAAAACGGCGCAGCAGCGCAAAAGGCACCGCCAACATCAGTGCTAGCCAGATAAGCAAATCGACAGAAGGCACAAAGGGCATGGGGAAGACTCCGAAAAAGCGGCGATTAAAGCTGTATAGAGGATACCGGGCAAGCGCCGCTAACAGAGATCGGACTAGTTCAGCCTTTGCCGAGCAATTGATTAACCCAAGTCTGATAGTCGCCCTGATAGGTGGCTATCTCCATGGTGCTGTAGGGCGCCAGTAAGATACCGGGAAACTGCCAGCCACGTTCCTGCATCTGTTTCAGAGGTGGCAACATGTCTTCTTTGATGGCATCAAAAGCGATGCGATAGCTGGCGAAATCTCCTTGGCTGAAGCGGGTTATCAGGCGGTCGAACAGTGCCTTCTCCTCCGGCTCAGCGTCTGCCGGGTTGGAATGGAAAAAGCCCTGCCCATACCAGTAAAGCAGCAAGGCTGTGCCGGCATCACAGAGAGGGTGATTGAGTATGGCGGCCGGGCTTGCAAGGCCGTTGTCCCAATTGAGATTGGCGGCCACATAATGCAGCTCTTCCATGCTCTGCAGCTCGGCTATGGTCATTAGGCTATCGGCAGTCTTGGCAAATTCACCGGCAATAGCCGTCAGTGCGGCGCCGATTTCCGGGTCTGCCAATTGTGCCTTTAACTGCTCGGCATCGCAGATGGCGCCGCTCTCGGCGCATTCAAAGGCCCTGAAAAACTGCTCTTGGGTCAGACGTTTGGCCATCCTTGTCTCCTGTCCTTTATCATCCCTCGTTGGGGCAGGGGGATTTGATTTTTTGCGGTTCGCTGATGTTGCTGGCCAGATAATAGCTGGCAATGCCCATGAGTATGTTGGTTACCGGCAGTGCCAGCATCAGGCCTTTTACCCCGCCGAGGAAGGCGCCCAGCGCCGCCAGCGGCAGCATCAGCAGGAACAGGCGGCACAGATTCAGTACCAACGAGGCCATGGGTCTGTGATAGGCGTTGAGCGAGGTGGCCACTATGATCACCACGCCCAGCGGGCCATAGGCGGCGGGCAACACCAGAACATAGAAACTGAGCCATTCCAGCACCTGAGGGTCGGTACTGAACAGGGCAGCAATTTGCGGCGCCAGCAGCGCCAGCGGGATATACAGCAGGGTCTGGAACAGGAGTACAAACTTCAGCGCCAGCAGCAGTGCCTCGCGGGCGCGCTCCTTCTGGCCGGCACCCAGGTTCTGGGCGATAAAGGGCACCAGGCTGGAAGATAGCCCCATCACCACAATCAGCAGCAAGGACTCCAGCCTGGTTCCGGCACCGAATGCGGCCACGGCGGCGTGATCTATCCGCGCCAGCATCCCCATAATCGCGGCGTTGGCCAGGGGGTTGATCATATTCATCAGCGCCGCCGGTTGGGCGATATGGGCCAACTGTTTCCAGTTATCAACAAAGCGGCTGAAACACCAACCCGCGGCCACCAACATATGGCGTTTGACCACCAACAGATAACTGGACAGCGACAGCGCCACCAACCAGGAGATCAGGGTCGCCACGGCGGCACCTTGAATTTCCAGCCTGGGGAAAGGGCCGATGCCAAAGATAAGCAGCGGGTCGAGGATCAGGTTAATCAGCGCCGCCAGCGACAAAATTGCCGCCGGTGAGCGGGTATCGCCGGTGGCCCTCAGGCCCTGATTGCCCACCATCAACACCACCAACAGCGGCGCCCCCAGATACCAGAGATTCATATACTCATGCACCAGCGGCAGTATGTCGTCTTTGGCGCCAAGCAGGGAAAACAGCGGGTCGATACACAAGCTGCCCAGCAAGGATAGCCCGGCAGTCAAAATAAAGGTCAGCAGCAGGGCGTCGTGCAGAAACACCTTGGCCTTGGGGGCGTGCCCGGCGCCTATCAGGCGGCCCAGATTGGTGGACACCCCGGCGCCTATACCGATGGCAATACTGGACACCACCAGGGTCACAGGAAAGGTGAAGCTGATCGCCGCCAGCGCCTCTGTGCCCAGCTTACTGATGAAGTAGGTGTCTACCAGGTTGAAGCCCAGCACGGTGAGTATTCCTAACATGTTGGGAACACTCATATTAAGCAGTACACGACCTATCGGCTGACTGAGCAGCCCGTGTCTGTCTCTCATGGCCCGTATCTGCCTCTTGTGAAATGGATGAAGTAAATCGTGCGGAAGCGCGATTCTAACAGGATTGCCCCGGCTTTAAAAAACGAGGGTCAAAAATTTTCAAAAAATTTTGACCTGTCCCCTTGGAAGTGCCAAATCCGGCCCCATATAAGCCAACATCAAGCGGCTAAAGCCTGTTGGCCTGGCCGTCTTTTACATAAACCATGAACCGCCTCATATTGGGCAAAAATCATTAGGAGAATCCATAGATGAATATTCGTCCATTACATGACCGCGTGATCGTCAAACGCCTGGAAGTTGAAAGCACTTCGGCCGGTGGCATCGTACTGACCGGCAGCGCAGCCGAAAAGTCTACCCGTGGTGAAGTACTGGCTGTTGGCAATGGCCGCATCCTCGAAAACGGTGACATTAAGCCATTGGACGTGAAGGTAGGTGACGTAGTGATCTTCAACGAAGGTTACGGTGTCAAGAAAGAGAAGATTGACGGTGAAGAAGTACTGATCCTGTCAGAAGCTGACCTGATGGCCGTAGTGGAATAAGCCACTCGAACCATTGAAAACCTTCCAAAGTAATCGAAAAATTTAAGGATAATCAACATGGCAGCTAAAGAAGTAAAATTTGGCAATGACGCTCGCGTAAAAATGCTGGCGGGCGTGAATGTTCTGGCTAACGCAGTAAAAGTGACTCTGGGCCCTAAAGGCCGCAACGTCGTTTTGGAAAAGAGCTTCGGTGCCCCACTGATCACCAAAGACGGTGTTTCAGTCGCCAAAGAGATTGAACTGGAAGACAAGTTTGAAAACATGGGCGCGCAAATGGTTAAGGAAGTTGCTTCCAAGGCCAACGACGCTGCCGGTGACGGTACCACTACCGCCACAGTACTGGCCCAGGCTATCGTGACCGAAGGTCTGAAAGCCGTTGCCGCCGGTATGAACCCAATGGATCTGAAGCGCGGTATCGACAAGGCCGTAATCGCCGCCGTTGCCGAGCTGAAAGCCCTGTCTCAGGATTGCTCCGACTCCAAGTCTATCGCTCAGGTAGGTACTATCTCTGCCAACTCTGATGAGTCTATCGGTGAAATCATCGCTACCGCGATGGAAAAAGTGGGCAAAGAAGGCGTGATCACAGTTGAAGAAGGTCAGGCGCTGGAAAACGAACTGGACGTAGTTGAAGGTATGCAGTTCGACCGCGGTTACCTGTCTCCTTACTTCATCAACAAGGCTGAAACCGGTTCTGTTGAACTGGATAACCCATTCATCCTGCTGGTTGACAAGAAGATCTCCAACATCCGTGAGCTGCTGCCTATCCTCGAAGGTCTGGCCAAGACAGGCAAGCCACTGCTGATTGTTGCCGAAGACGTTGAAGGCGAAGCCCTGGCGACTCTGGTTGTCAACAACATGCGCGGTATCGTTAAAGTGGCTGCCGTTAAGGCACCTGGTTTCGGTGACCGTCGTAAGGCCATGCTGCAGGATATCGCTATCCTGACCGGTGGTACTGTTATCGCCGAAGAAATCGGCCTGGAGCTGGAAAAAGCCACTCTGGAAGACCTGGGTACCGCCAAGCGCGTGGTTATCACCAAAGACAACACCACCATCATTGATGGCAGCGGTGAAGAGTCTCAAATTCAAGCCCGTGTTGCCCAGATCAAGCAGCAGGTTGAAGAATCGACTTCAGATTACGACAAAGAGAAACTGCAAGAGCGTATGGCCAAGCTGGCCGGCGGTGTTGCGGTAATCAAAGTCGGTGCCGCTACCGAAGTGGAAATGAAAGAGAAGAAAGCCCGCGTTGAAGACGCGCTGCACGCTACCCGCGCCGCCGTTGAAGAAGGTGTGGTTCCTGGGGGCGGTGTTGCCCTGGTTCGCGTTGCCTCCAAGATTGGTGAGCTGGACGTGAGCAACGAAGATCAGAAGCACGGTGTGGTTATCGCCCTGCGCGCCATGGAAGCCCCACTGCGCCAGATCGCTACCAACGCAGGTGAAGAAGCCTCTGTTGTCGCCAACAACGTTAAGAACGGCAGCGGTAACTATGGTTACAACGCCGGTAACGACACTTACGGCGACATGCTGGAAATGGGTATCCTGGATCCAACCAAGGTTACCCGCTCTGCGCTGCAGTTCGCGGCCTCTGTAGCCGGTCTGATGATCACCACCGAAGCCATGGTAGCCGAGCTGCCAAAGGAAGAGGCTGCGCCTGATATGGGCGGTATGGGTGGTATGGGCGGAATGGGCGGCATGATGTAGTGCGACGAGAGTCGCGTAGGTAGCTAGCCGAGCGGGCTACGTCCATAGTAACCACTAACTTTGTGTTGTGGTTACTATCCCACCCGCCGAAATAGCAAATAAATAAAACCCGATATTCGGGCTGAAACCCAAGCCCGAATATCGGTCCTCGTAAGAGGTCCGATTTTAGGCATGGGCGAAAGTCTGTGTCCCTCGCTTTAGGCGAATGATATACGTTGAAGCAGCGCTATCAGTGTCTGTGAAGTAACGGGAATATTCGTGTCTTATTTAAGCTTGAGCCACCTGCACGGTGCGAAGCTGTTTTCATTATTGTCTTAACCAATTTCATACTCGAACGGGTAGGTGATTGGACAGTGAGACCTATTGTTCAGCCAATAGTAGCCTAGGGATAGTGCATCTGCGGTAACGCGGTGTGCGGAGCTTCCTGACAATGTACCCCCACGCAAGTGGTTAATCCTTGCTGCGAAGTGAAGGTTAAGACAGTCGCCAATAGCAGGTGGTTGAGGGGCTAGGCTGAGTTATATGGTTAACGTAAGTGAACTACTGATAAACACCGTCAGCCGCGACGAGCGTAACGCTATTGTCGTGACGAT
>NZ_JAPEHY010000055.1:0-14348 GCF_028823715.1 Shewanella sp. K8 | reverse complement strand
GCCAATTGCTGTGCAAGCCACTCTCTACAAAAGAGAAGGCCACGAGGACTTATTCACACCTTCCTTAGCTCCGAACTCAATAAGAGAAAGCCCTGTCGATTATTTTCCCTAAGACTCAAAACTGAGCCGATAGGGCCTGTCGATTGCCTCTCGCAGATCCGCCAGAGAAAATACCCGCTGCAACTCGGCAAACTTTTCGCCGTCAAAATAGACCTGCACCACGGGCAGACTGAAGATACTCATCTGGGCGGATAGCTGCTGGCCAGCGCCCTGACAATCGATATAGGCCGCCTGCAATAGTGGATACTCGTCGGCCAACATGGCGCTTATTCTGGGCTTCAACGCCTGACACACGCCGCAATGCTCGCCGCCGAACAGCAATAATACCGCGGGTTGGCTTTCGAGCAGTTGTTTAAGCTGCTCAAGGGTTTCGATATTCAACATGGTTTCAGCTCACAACTCACCGGCGGCCCAACTACCCGGGCTCTATTGTTTGTATTGGCGCTCATTGTGCCATATCGGCGCTGACTTTCGGTGACTTTCGCTGCCAGTTTACAGGCCAAAAAGAAAAAGGCGCCGACGGCGCCTTCTGTAAAAACTATTGTGGGTTACTGCTTAACCCCTTCAACAACCAGGTCGAGTTTGACGTGAGTGGAAGCCGGGCCCAGATCGGTAGTAATCTTGTAATCCTTAAGGGCAAACTCGGTAGAGCCGACAAACCCGGCGCGATACCCCCCCCAAGGGTCCTGCCCTTCGCCGATAGCCTTGGCATCTATGGTCAGCGGCTTGGTGACCCCATTGAGGGTAAAGTCACCGGTAATCGCCAATTCGCCATTCCCTTTGTCCTCCACCTTGGTAGACTTGAAGCTGGCCTTGGGATACTTGCCGGCATTGATGAAGTCGGCCGAACGCAGGTGCTTGTCCCGCTCGGCATGGTTTGAATCCAGGCTTTGGGTGTTGATGGTCACATTCACCTTGGCATCTGTCGGGTTGGCCTTGTCAAAGCTGAAGCTGCCTTCAAATTCGTTAAAACGCCCGACCACAAAGCTATAGCCAAGATGGTTGACTCTAAAGTTGATAGAGGCATGGGCGCCCTGGGTATCAATCACATAGTCGGCGGCATTCACGGCGCAAGGCAATAACAGGGCGCTGCCAAGCAAACCGGCAAACAGGGTCTTTTTCATTTTGCTATCCTCTCTTGAGTTTAATCATCCTGACGAGTGTCTGATCTTTATCGATAAAATGGTGTTTCAGCGCCGCCAAGGCATGCAGCACCACCAAGGCTATCAAGCTATAGGCGGCGTATTTATGTATCGCCCCGGCGATATCGGCCTGATTGTTAAACAGCTCACCGACACCCGGCAGCTCAAACCAGTCAAATACCGTGATACCCCGGCCATCGGCGGTGGAGATCAATATGCCGCTCAACATAATCAGCAGCAGCAACAGGTAGAGTCCCCAATGCATCAAACGGGCCGCCTTCTGCAGTAAAGGCTTGTCCGGTATCGCCTGTGGCGACGGGCTCAGCAGTTTCCACAACAATCTGACCAGGGTAAGCGCCAACAGCAAAATACCGATACTCTTGTGCAGATGCGGCCCCTTCTGATACCAGGCACTGTAATAGGTCAAATCAACCATCCAGTAGCCGAGCCCAAACAGGCCTATCACGGCAATGGCCGATAACCAGTGGCCCAAAATGCTGACAAGGCCGTAGCCCTGACGAGTGTTGGCAAGCATTTTCTATCCTTAAGCTATGTCTTAAGCTCATCATATGGAGGCTAAATGAAAACTAAAATCATTAAATATTGGCCATTTCTTTCGAAATTTTAGAAAGTAGGACAAAAGGTGGGCTTAAAGAGCCACAGTGATGCGGGTAACACGGCAGATTGCGGCAAAGATAGTTTGATGCAATAGGCGGCCTGCTGGCTTTTCAAGCGATATCAGTTTGATTTCAGCTCAAAAAGCCCAATTCTGAGCATTAACTGAGCGAACACAGGATTTATGCGGAAAAAGCACTTGCAGGAAAAAATTCAGAACTATATTATACGCGCACTCCAAACGACACGGGCCTTAACTCCCGGTTCGAAGTAGATGACTGACACTCAGTTCAGTTGCCCGAATAGCTCAGTTGGTAGAGCAGCGGATTGAAAATCCGCGTGTCCCTGGTTCGATTCCGGGTTCGGGCACCACAATTTAGCCGGCATAGCTCAGTTGGTAGAGCAACTGACTTGTAATCAGTAGGTCCCGAGTTCGACTCTTGGTGCCGGCACCATGAAACAACAAAAACGCCACTCACTGAGTGGCGTTTTTGTTTATATCATTCCCGCTGACTTCAGCCATGGTTTTACCCGATTTCTACGGCAGACCGCCCTTTCCCTCTCTCTTTGCGCTAACTCATGGCTTAACCTAAAGCCGCTTTGCTTAAGCATAAAAAGCCAGCTAACCTTAAGGATAAACACTCGAAAAGGTCATTTTAATGCTTGAAGGAACAGCAAGTTATGAAATTCACTCCTGCAGTAATTGCCTAAACAAAAAGGAGTTGGGGTTTGATTTCTCAATGGCTTTTCAACCCATAATAAACATCAAAAATAACAGCGTGTTTGGTTATGAAGCACTGGTTAGGGGATTAAACAATGAGGCGGCAGGCCAGGTATTTTCCAAGGTCAACGACCACAACCGTTATATCTTTGATCAGATGTGCCGGATAAAAGCCATCTCGCTGGCCTCGCGGCTTGGCATAGACTCCATGTTGAGTATCAACTTTCTCCCCAATGCCGTATATAAACCCGAGCGCTGCATTCGAACCACTCTGGAAGCGGCCAAAAAGTACAACTTCCCTACCGAGAGGATCATGTTTGAATTCACTGAGGTAGAGAAGATTGAAGACAGCAATCACGTTAAACGTATTGTGGAATGCTATCGAGCCCTGGGCTTCATAACCGCCATAGATGACTTTGGTTCCGGGTATTCAGGGCTGGATCTACTGGCAAATTTTCAGACCAATATCATAAAGCTTGATATGGCGTTAATCCGGAATATAGATACAGACAAAGTTCGCCAATCGATAGTGACACATTGCCTGAGCATGTTTCAGGATTTGGGCATCATCCCTTTGGCCGAGGGAATAGAAACCCAAGGAGAATGTTTTTGGCTCAAAACAGCAGGAATCGAACTGATGCAGGGCTACCTTTTTGCCCACCCGGGTTTTGAGAGCTTGCCCCAGGTCGATTTCTCCAATCTCTAAGCCACAGGTTTGTAGTGCCCTTTGTTCATACCCTCTGTTAGTCACCTACGAGCCCCCTATTCATGGGGACTTGTGCCTCTATCAAAAACCAAACACAAACTACATCTATACACGCCTTTCAGCCTGAGTAATTTTTGCTACCGTAAATTTCAATTTAAAGATCATTGCCTTATGATTCTTGCCAATTTTTCAGGGCGAAGACAATGGGTCGCGTAATAACACTTGATGGTTATGCTCAAAGATTTAAGTGGGTAAATGCCATAGCTCACTTCCTGGATGATGGGTTTAAAAAACCAGCGTATCGCCAGTACCTCAAGCTGTAACCGGGTTAACCCCAATCCCTATTTCGCGACCTCGATATTGATAGTGGTCAACGCCTTTCGACTGCGATGAAAAAGCCATTCGGGCTTGAGCCAGCCGTCATTGACTTCTTTATGACACAAGAGTGTTTGGGTTCGTGGCTGAGACATCAGCTATGACGAGATCCCCGAGCCAAAAGGCTCGGGGAATTGAAGCAAACGGCTATTACCGACCATGAGCAGTTAAGTCACCAAGGAGGGCTAAACTCTCGCTGTTACCAACTGCGCATCTTATGGCCTTTCAGCGCATAGAAGAGGATAAACAGATAACAGGGCAAGCCTATCCAGTAACCCAACTGCACATTGTCACTGAAGTGGGCAATCTTGCCGAATATCAGCGGCAGTATGGCGCCACCTGAAATACCCATGATCAGCAGCGCCGAACCCTGGGCCGTGTACTTGCCCAGCCCTTCCAGCGCCAGCGGCCACACAGAGGGCCAAACCAGAGCGTGAGCCAGGCCCATCATGGCGACGAAGGTGACTGTATCCGGAATAGTTGGAATACCGCTCCACCCCCACAGCAGCGACGAGATAGCATGGCTCTCGGCCGATGAGAAGATGATGCCAAAGATGCAAGCAATACCCGCCAATGCCGAGGCGAGCAAAGCTTTTTCCTGGCTGATAAAACGTGGAATACAACTAACCCCCAAAAGGTAGCCGATAACCATAAACACCATGGTGTAAGAGGTCAGGGATGCGAAATTGTTGACGCCAAGGCTGGCACCATAGAGGCCTATGGTATCACCGGCAATCACTTCAACCCCCACATAGGCAAAGATGGCTATGGCGCCCAGGATCACCTGAGGGAAATGCACTATACCGCTCTTGTCGGCGTGCTCTTCCTCTTCTCCCTCAAAGGCGATTTCAGGCAAAGCAGAAAACTTCACCAGTGCGATCAGTACCACAAGCGCCAGCGTCATATAGATATAGGGCATCACCAGGCGCGCAGACAGTTCGCTTATTTGGGCTTCTCGCTCGGCCGGGGCCATGGCAGCCAGATGCCCGGCGGTGAAGCCTTCCAGATCAGCCAATACCAAAGCGGTAAAAAGAATAGGCACTATCACCCCGGCGCCCTTGTTAATCAGCCCCATAATGGAGATCCGCATGGCGGCGCTCTCCTTAGGACCAATATGCACCACATAGGGGTTGGACGCCGTCTGCAAAATGGTCAGGCCGGTTCCCAGTACAAAAAGCGCCAGCAGGAACATTAAAAAGTTGGCGCTGAAGGCGGCAGGAATAAACAGCACAGAGCCAACGGCCATGATCCCCAGCCCCACCGCCATGCCATTGCGATAGCCGGTGCGACGCAGGATCGACGACATGGGCAGCGCCATCACGGTATAGGCGATGTAGAAGGCAAAGGTGACAAACAGTGCCTGAAACTCATTGAGCTCACAGATGATTTGCAGAAAAGGAATCAATGAACCATTCAACCAGGTCACAAATCCAAAGATAAAAAACAGCGCACCTACGATAGTCATAGGCAGAAAACTGCTTCTTGAGGCTGCGTCAGCCGGGGTAGCAACTGTCATGTTCATAAACCTGCTTCTTATAGTAATTTATTGTTTGGCAACCAAATTTATCGGCGCCCCATCCATCTTGAGTGGTGTTTAACGCTTGAAACCTTGATGCCGCGGCAGCTTTATACACGGCTTTGTTTCAATAAAGTTACGTCATAACAACAAAAAAGACAACGCTGTCATTAATTTTAAATCAGGCAGATGTCGCTTGTTCGGCGAGCTAACCTCAAACCCGAATAAACAACTGCCTGCGATACATCCACCAGAGCAGCAACCATTGCACCCCGAGCATGGCCAATACACCAAGCAGTGGCTGCCAGTTCTCGGGGGCGCTATTGATAAAACCACCAAGCAGACTTTCGCTGCTATAGCGCCACTGAACCAGACTGGAAGCGAGATAGATGATGATGGCGTTGCAACCAATCACCACAAAGGGGAAACCCAACCAACGCAGCCCAAGCACATCGATAACGGCGTAGAACAGCGCCAGCAGCAACAGACTCCAGCCGCTGCTCACCAGCACAAAACTGCTGGTCCAGAGATCTTTATTAACCGGGATCAGAGGATTAAGCAGCCAGCCAAGCCCCAAACAAACAAGCCCGGCCAGACACAGCAAACCCACCCTGCCCCAGGCTGAAAAGCTTTGCTGCTGCAAAAAGCGGCCCACAAACACACCGGCCAAAGCATTGACCACTGCGGGAAGGGTCGATAACAGGCCTTCCGGATCATAAGGCTTATGTTGGTAACTGATCCCGGGCAGGAAATGACTGTCTACCCAGGCGTTGATGGAACCGGCGGCGCTAAAGTCCCCGGCACTGCCGCCCGGGACCGGTAGCCACAGCTGCACCATGGCGTATCCCAGCAAGATAGCGACTGCAACATAGATCTGGGTTCTGAGCCCTGTGTGCCACACCAGCATGGCGGCAAAAAACCAGGCGAAGGCGATACGCCCCAAGACGCTGGCATAGCGTATCTCATCCAGGGCCGCCGGCATGCCCGTCCCCCAGCCGTGATTGTAGAGCACGCCAAAAAACAGCAGTAAAGCCAAACGCTTAACTGCGTGCTTATATTTTGGGAGTCGCTCGGCAAACGCCAACTTGTCCAGACGCTTGGGAGACAAACCCAGGGCAACGCCGGAGAGGAAGATAAACAGCGGGAAGATAAGATCGTAGAAGGTAAAACCATGCCAACTGCTGTGGTGCATCTGGCCATCGAACCAACGCCAGCCACTCCAAGTAGTCAGCAGCAAGAGGGCGGCAAACAGCGCTTCACCGCCGAGGATCCAGAACATGTCAAAGCCCCGTAGCGCATCGAGCGACATCAGCCTGGGCTTGTTGGCGGTCTCAGTTGCCGCCGCTATCTTTTCAGTCATAGGGCTTCCCTGTTGTTATTATCTTTATCCGGGTAAAAGCTGCATTGCTTATGTGAAGACAGTTAATGTGTTCTTGGCACAACGGCTTACTTCACTGCACTCTTTCCTCGGCGGCGTAAACCAATTGACCGCCGATATAGGTGCTTTGCACCTTGAGTTCATTATCGAGCACCAGAAAATCGGCACGTTTGCCCGCAGCCAAGTGGCCCAGCTGCTCGAGTCCAAGAAATGCCGCCGGATACTCGCTCGCCATCCGTATGGATTCTTCAACACTGAGCCCCAGCAGAGAGACAGCGTTTCGCACCGCGGTATTCATATCCAGCACACATCCGGCCAGCTCTCCTGTGATGGCGTTGAGTCTGTCGCCCTGGCGTAGCACCTGCTGACCAAAGAGCTCAAAACTGGCATCTTGATCCAACCCCACGGGTGGCATGGCGTCCGTCACCAAAATAATCTTGCCTTTGGCCTTGGCGCGGATGGCCACCTTGGCTGCAGCCGGATGCACATGGTGACCATCGACGATAAGGCCACACCAACTGGCCTCGTCCTCTATGGCGGCGCCCACCATACCCGGCGCTCTGGAGCCCAAGGGCGACATGGCGTTGTAGAGGTGAGTAAAACCACTGGCACCGGCCGCCAGGGCCGAACGCACGGTATCATAGTCGGCATTGGAGTGACCTAGACAAACACGGACACCGGCCTCGACCAAGGCACTGATAACCTCAGGCGCCACATTTTCCGGCGCCAGCGTCACCAAGCGAACACCCAAGTCCTGACGGCTGAACAGTGCCAGCTCGGCATCGGAAATTCGGCGGATATACTGCTGTGGATGCACGCCTTTCTTCGGCACAGACAAGTGCGGCCCCTCAAAATGTATCCCCAACACCCCTGTGCTTTGCCTGGCTATCGCATCGGCCACCGCATCGGCCGCGCGGTTCATCACCTCGATCCTGTCGGTGATCAGGGTCGGCAAAAAGCCTGTGGTGCCGAACCTGGCGTGGGCCCGGCCTATGGTTGCGATACACTCGAGTGTAGGCTCGCCGTTAAACAGCGCGCCGCCACCGCCATTGACCTGCACATCGATAAACCCGGGTACAACCAAGCCTTGCAGGCGGATAGCATCTGAACCTGCCGCAGAGCCCAAGGCCTGCAGATGGCCGTTCTCCACGGCAAAGCTCAGATTGTGATGATATTGCCTGCCATCGAACAAGCGCTCAGCGATAAAGGTTTGCGTCATTCTCTGCTCTCCACTGCGTTATCCAGGTTGGGCACGCCGGCCACTTTAATCAAAGGGTTTGGGTGACTTTCTTAAGCCCGGCCGGTTGATCCGGATCTATGCCTCTGGCTATGGCCACAGCGGCCACATCGATATAAAAACGCTGCAGCAATGCCAGAGGCGCGACTCTGGGATGAACCTCATTGGCGGTTTGCTTGAGGTGAACCAACTCAGCGCCGCGGCGCCCGACTTCGGCTATCTGCTCAAGATGACTGGCATAGGATTCATCGGCCACACAGACATCGACTATTTTGAGGTGGTTCTCCACCAGGGTCACAGGGCCGTGGAGAAATTCGGCGCTGGAGAAGGCCTCGGCATGGATAGCACAGACTTCCTTGAGTTTGAGCGCTATCTCTTTACTGATGGCATAACCCAGTCCTCGTCCCAGCACTACCAGGTTGTTGCTGTGCTGCAAAGATTCGGCAGTCAGTTGAGGTTCTGCATCCACAGCCGCCTGCAGCGCCTGGGGCAATTCATCTATGGCGCGGGCCAACCCAGGGCTCTGGGTCCAGGCAGCGGCCAGTTGCAGCAGCGCCGACAGGGTAGCCAAATAGCTCTTGGTGGCGGCCACCGCCTGCTCCTCTCCGGCGCGAAGCGGCAATACAAGATCGACTATGTCCTTGATAGGTGCAGTTTCATCATTGACCAGCGCCACGCAAAAGGCACCGGCTTCGCGGGCCATCTTGGCCTGGGCCAGAATATCCGGGCTGCGTCCCGACTGAGAGATGACTATCACCAGGCCACCGGCCAACTGCAAGCGCTTGCCATAGACACTGGCCACCGAAGGCGCGGCGGCAAAGGTAGGCACACCGGCTTCTATTTCAAACAGATACTTGGCAAATACCCCGGCGTGATCGGAAGAGCCGCGACCCACAATCATCACAAACTTGGGAGCAAACTCGCGCAGCCGCTGCCCCAGTTCTCGGGCTAACTGGTCATTGGCCTGCAACTGGTTGGCAATCTTTTCGGGAGCACTGCGAGCCTCGCGCTCCATTATGGTATGGGTCATGGTTTCACCTTTGCTAAGTCGTATGCGCCGGCATCGGCCGGACGGGCTGAAAATTGCGAGTCTTGATGTTGGTGCATGGCAAAGTGCACGGCACCGATTTCCGGTGGCGCCAACACGGGGGCGATTCGTTCGACCACATCGTCGGCCAGCCAGGGCCTGAGCGGCTCGGCCAGGCCGCCTATCATGGCAAATCGCGGCGGATTGAGTTCAAACAGGCGCCGTGCCAACCGGCTGATATAGTCGGCACCTTCGCTAACTATAGCGGTAGCGGTATCATCGCCCTCGGCCGCACAGGACAACACTATTCTCGCCAGGGCGGCATAACAACTGGAGGAGCGTCCGGCGAGGTTTTCCACTATCCCCAGGGCATCTGTCACCCCGAAATGGGCCAGCAGTTTGGCGCCAAGGGCTGTTTGCGGCGCAAAACCATCGAGCGACAATAACACCTGCTCCGCGGCTTTCAAGCCCATCCAGGCGCCGCTGCCCTTATCGCCCAGAGCAAAACCATGACCACCGAGAGACAATTGCCGTTCTCCCACATGGGCATAACCACAGGAGCCTGTGCCTGTGATGATGACGGCACCATCTTCCCCCTGGTGGGCACCAATGCAGGCAGTATGCAGATCTGTGGTCAGGTACATGGCCGCAAAGGGATGCCGCCAATCGAGGATCTCCTGATAAAGCCTGGGAATATTGACACCGGCAAGCCCTAGACCGGCCACCATATTGGCGCAATCGGCTTGCTGCAGACCGGCATCGGCCAGGGCCAAACCTGTAGCACTGATGATGGAGTCGAAAGTTTGGCTCAGACCGTGCAAAGGATTGGCCCGACCGGCAACTCCGGTTCCCAGCACACCCTTTTGCTGGCAGTAGACGGTTGCCCGGCACTTACTGCCGCCGCCGTCTATCCCTATATACACTTGTGTATCCGGTGTCGGGTTTTCCCCCATGGCAGACCTCTTTCTGTTTCTTTTATGGTCACGGCGCAATCTGGCGCGGCGGAACACTGACAAATCGCTGCAGTAAGGCGCCTTTCAGGATTAACCCGGTGACATTCCACTGAGCGGACTCAAGTTAAAGCTATCGTTAACCATGTGGTTAAACTAATGTTACATTAAAAATGACAGCGTTGTCATTTATTTTTAATCAGCAGAGATAAATCGACTCATGGCTGGGACTCAGGCTTAACTAATATATTGAAAATTAACCAATAAATACTCAGCAAGCCACTATCTTTGAGCGACTCAGACTTCCTTAACCACTCTTAAACGCCACTCAAGTATTAAAACCAGGCATTAAAATAAGTCAGGCAGCGTGGACTGGCTTTATCTGTTAACGCCAGCCCACATCAGTACCTGCTTAAAGACTAATTCAGTGGCTGAACCCGGCTATAGCGGCGGCCATCGGGCGAGACACTGCGAAGCTCAAGCGGCGCTGCAATTGCCACAGGGCCGCGATACTCCTGCCATTCAGCTCCTGGTCGGCGATATTGGATCTTGAGCCCGGGAAAGATGATATTGGCCTCAAGCTTGCCATCCTTGATTCTGCCGCCCGGCAGCGGCAAACGGTAATGCACTCCGGCCTTATCCAGCTTGGCCAGCTCCTTATGCCCCAGGATGTTGGCCAGTCGATGCCAATCCTCTGCCTGCGCCTTTCGCTGCTCGGCAACGAAGTAACCGGAATCCTGGCTGTAACTTGCCCCCTGATGCCGGTAAGCCAGTTCCCAGTCCGGCTTATGCCAGGCCTTTTCCGCCAAAACCAAGAGGCGAGGGAAAATCATATAGGCTGCGGTCGTGTCGCTGCGAATCGTCTCGCTCCAGAGTTGCCCCTGCAGGCCAATAAAGCCCCTGCCCGGCGCCATTGGGCCGCTGAGACGCTTTCCTTGTGGGCTGAGTTGCTCTGTGTCATCGGCAATAAAAGGCCTGGCCTCAATATCGCCCCACTGCTCGGCATTGGCCGGCAGGTTATCCGGCATAAAGCTGTGCAACTTGCGACTGTTGCTGCTGCGGCTGGCCCAGTAATAGCCGGGCTCTTTCGGATCGGCCGCCGGCGGCATATCGAAATAGAGTACTTCCGGGTTGGACAGCACAGTATCCCAGCCGAGATTGGCCTGGGCATGCGCCCGTTTGAAGCCGCCGTGGGCGACTATGTCCCAGATATTACTTTGCACCGGACTCGGCATATTGGCCGGGTTGACGTGACTCATGCCATCGCTCCAACCGGCCGCCTCTATGCCGCGCTCGGCCAGCATCTGCGATACCCGCTCAATAAAGTAGGCGCCGAGGGCAGATTTGTCGGCCACCCGCTGCGAATTGGCCGCAATAAAGCGTTCACAGGCCGGCGAGTCGAGCCAGGCACCGGCGGTCTCATCGGCACCTATGTGGTAGCGCTTAAGCGGTACTCCGGCGGCCTGATGCAGCTTGGCAATTTCATCTATCACCTTGGCGACAAAGGTGTAACTGGACTCCATACAGACATTGAGCGTGTTGTCGTTGTAATACTGAATAGAGCTGTAAACAGTGGCATCCTCGGGATCCGCCAGCAGGTATTGGCTGGCGGCCTGACTGTCGCCCTGAGCCAATAGCTTGCGGCTACGTGCCTGCATCGATTTGATGGCGGCGCGGGAGTGCCCCGGCATATCCATCGACGGGATCACCTGGATCTGTCTTGCGGCGGCAAACTTGAGAATGTCTATATAGTCCTGGGTCGTGTAGTACCCGTTGACCTGAGTCTCAGGATTGGGGCCACTGCCCAGTTGCGGCAGCAAACAGCGGTTTTCATCGAGATCGTGGCAGCGTTTGCTGCCAATCTCGGTCAGCTCCGGCAGACCGGGGATCTGCAGGCGCCAGCCTTCATCGTCGGCCATGTGCAAATGCAATACGTTGAGCTTATAGGCCGCCATCTGCTCCAGCAGGCTCAGCACAAACGCCTTGGAATGGAAGTTGCGGCCAACATCCAGATGCATGCCGCGAAACGGGTATCTGGGGCCATCTTGAATGCGCAGCTGTGGCAGTGCTATTGATTGGGTCTCATCGGCAGGCAACTGCAGCAAGGCGGCAAGACTCGCCAAGCCATAGGAATAACCCGCGGCGTCTGCGGCGGCCAGGTTAATTCCGCCGGCCTCAATCTCGAGTCGATAGTGCTCGCTTTGCCCTCCCTCAAGTGGCAGTAAGTTAAGCGCCAATCCTTGTTCGCTCTGGCTGACACCCAACCTTTGTAGGCGCAAGAGCGCCGCCTCAAGTGATTGCAGCTCGACTCCGTTAGCTATGTGGCTCGGGTTAAGCTTAATCCCGGCATTGAGGGTGACAGGGGTTTGTTCAAGCCAAGTCACTGAATCCGGCTTAGGAATAAGGCTTGCCACCGCAAGGCCGGCATCATCGGGAGTATCGGCATTTTGGCCGAAGACGACACTGGCGGTATCCCAGGGCAGCCTATCCTGTGAGCTGCGGCGATATTGTTTCTCGGCATCCGTGTAAGGCTGCACATAGGGAAGCAACTCAAGCCCGGTATCCGGGTCTTGCTTAACTTCAGTGCTGGCGATGACCTCCGGCTTGAGCCCCTCAACCACCATGTAATAGTTGGGCATGGCATCAATTTCCGACAGCTGCCACAGCTCACCGCGAAAATTGATGATTTCGCTGACACCCTTTTTGAAACCGCCGAAAGCGGCTGTTGGCGTCAGACGATGCAGATCGCCCTGAATATGCTCTATATGAAACTCAGGCGAGGCAACCGAGAGTACCGGACGCATCTGGCTAAAATAGATGGCCCAGTCAGAAGCGCTGAGATCTTCGCTCGGAGTCAGGCGGATTTGCGCCTGGAAACAGCGGCCTTCGGCACGGCTCGGGTCGCAGTTGTCATCCGGCACATTGGACAGCACGGCATATTTCAACTGCAAACTCTGGGCAAAGCTATGCAGCTTATTCTGAGTCAGATCTTCGTTCGAGGCTTTTGACGAAGAACCGGCTTGGCTCTGCCCTGGTTCAGTCCCGGTTGCCGGCGGCTTGTCAGAACAAGCCGTCAGCCCCAAGCTCAAGGCAATGGCTAACGCCGCGATAGTTAACTTCATTCCGTTACTCTCCTGTCCTTATTATTGTTTTCACCATGATGCCATATTCCCTATCGACTCAAGCAGTGGCTGTCACCTTAACAAGCTATGTTGAGTGACAACCGGGATAAAAAAATGGCCAGGTACTGAAATCAGCACCCAGCCCACTCTAGTTTCCGGGGAGAGACTACAGTATTGAAAACACAGTTGCGCAGCCGCCCGACAGATACTCAACTGTGGAAGGCATGTAAAGGAGACCTCATCCTCGACATGCAGACCTTACAAGACAACATGGCCATAGACACAATAGTCACACAAGCAATGACAACGCTGTCATTTATAAACATACACAAGTACAAACCTTATTTCTACATTTTTTTGACAATTTTTATTTTCCCAAGCCCTCTTGAAAACAGCGCTTGCGAACATATTTTTAACAATGACATCCAGTTTGACCACTGTTAACATCCGCAGCATGCTTGGGGTCACAAGCCAATAAGTCTCAAGCTGAACTTTTTACTGGTTTGCGGTACTAATACAACCGAAGAAGCGGTTCTGGCGCCGATATTTCAGTGACGATTTATTTTCCGGTGCGTCAGTTGATTGGCTGACGGAACCTCAAATAACAACAAGGATAAAAAGACAATGACAGCACAATACGTCCCGCTCAACAACGGCGCACACAAGGCTCTGAAAGTCACTCCAGGCATAGATTTCAGCGAATTTGAGAAGCACCATATGTTGCCCTTGCTGGTGCAGGAATTTTTGCCTGCCGCCACCAGCTTCCCGATCATTTTCGCCAAGAACAGCCAAAGTGGAGAATTCCAGCCGGTTGCCATCACCTCTCTGAAACCTGAGAGCAACTGCTTTATCAAGGACAACACCTGGACCCGACGTTACCTGCCAATGCAGTGCCGGATGCAACCTTTTGCCGCCGGTGACTCCAGCCAGGAAAATGTACTTATCGGTATCGATATCAACAGCAAGCATGTCAGCGAAGACAAGGGCGAAGCCCTGTTTACCGAAACCGGTGAGCAGACCGAATTCCTGAAAAACCGCATCGAATTTATCGGCAACCTGATTGAGTACCGTGAAATCACCAAGCAGTTCGTCAAGACCCTGACCAGCCATGAATTACTGCAACCCAAGACTCTGACAGTAACCAACAAACAGGGTGAAAAGAGCAATATAGATGGCCTCTATATCGTCGATGAGCAAAAGCTCAACGCCCTGAGCGATGAGGTTAAACTGGAATTTGCCAAGCGCGGCGTCTACTCACCGGTTTATGCTCACCTGTGCTCGCTGAACCAAATCGACTTGCTGCTGGATTAATCCCAGTACAGAGATCAGAAGGCTGCCTTAGCAGCCTTTTTATTGGCTCACTGTCTTACCTGTGCAAGGGGCCGCACTAGAGTACAATTCTTCCAAAACAGAGTCATTTGAAGCTACAGATATACACATATATTTGGTTCATCGCAGATTAGCGTGGACTGGAAATGAAAACGGTTGGAGAGTTATTG
>NZ_JAPEHY010000054.1:0-15727 GCF_028823715.1 Shewanella sp. K8 | reverse complement strand
GAAGGTGGCCGTACAGTTGGTGCTGGTGTTGTAGCCAAGATCATCGCTTAATTGCGAGACAGGTTACTTTGAAAAAGGAAGCTTCGGCTTCCTTTTTTGCTTGCTGGCGTAAAGTGTCAGGCTTTCTCTTGGTTTCGCCCTGTGTATCCTTGATAACAAAGCTGATTAAGAATACAATCTATGGCCGATTTTTGTGCCCTGAGCCGGAGAATTCTCGTCAGGGGCGAGTTCGAAAGCGGGCTGGCGCTGATTTAAGCCTTAAACTTACTCAGCTGTCCCTTGGCTCAGGTCGTAATGAGTAACGGAATTAACCGATGACAACAAATACTGAAAACCAGGGCAACTCTCTGGATATCGTAAAGTGGGTAATAGCTATACTACTGGTGGTAGTGGCTATCGTTGGCAACCAGATGTACAACAACAGTGAAATCATCACTCTGCCAATCCGCGCTGCGGGTGTGGTTGTTGTATTTGCTATTGCTGGTTTTATTGCTCTGCAAACTGTTAAGGGTAAGCAAGCATTGGCCTTTGCCCGTGAGTCCCAAATTGAAGTACGCAAAGTCGTATGGCCGACTCGTCAAGAGGCGTTGAATACCACCTTTATCGTACTGGCTGCGACAGGTATCCTGGCCTTGGTTCTCTGGGGACTGGATGCGGTATTGCTGCGCATTGTCAACTTTATTACTGGCGTATAGGCACTAGAATGACTGAAGCTAAAGAAGCTAAGAAAAGATGGTATGTGGTTCAGGCTTTTTCCGGTTATGAAGGCCGTGTATGTAAGTCTCTGCTTGAACACATCAAAATGCACGGTATGGAAGAGTTCTTCGGCGAAGTCCTGGTTCCGACCGAAGAAGTTGTGGAAATGCGTGCCGGCCAACGCCGCAAGAGCGAGCGCAAGTTCTTCCCCGGCTATGTGCTGGTACAGATGGAAATGAACGATCAAAGCTGGCACTTGGTGAAAAGCATCCCACGTGTGATGGGCTTTATCGGCGGCACTTCAGATCGTCCTGCTCCTATTTCCGATAAAGAAGCCGAGGCTATCCTGCGTCGTCTGCAGGAGACTACAGATTCTCCGACTCATCGCGTTATGTTCGAACCCGGCGAAGTGGTTCGAGTTACCGATGGTCCGTTTGCCGACTTCAATGGTACTGTTGAAGAAGTGGATTATGACAAGAACCGCGTCAAGGTGTCTGTGATGATCTTCGGTCGTTCAACTCCGGTTGAGTTGGACTTTAATCAGGTCGAGAAATCCTGATTAAATAAAATACAAAATCCGTTTGGCAACGGGTGCGGATTTCTATATAATCCGCACCCGTTGTTTTCGGGGAGCTCAAGGCATGTCGCCTGAGCGTTTGAACCCAAACTGAGGAAATGTCAGATGGCAAAGAAAATTGAAGCTTACATCAAGCTGCAAGTAGCAGCCGGTGCTGCAAACCCGTCTCCACCAGTTGGTCCAGCTCTGGGTCAAAAAGGTGTGAACATCATGGAATTCTGTAAAGCATTCAACGCTCGTACTGAAAAGTTCGAAAAAGGTATGCCAATTCCAGTAGTGATCACTGTTTACAACGATCGCTCATTCACTTTCGAAACCAAGACTCCACCTGCAGCCTTCTTGCTGAAGAAAGCCGCTGGTCTGAAGTCAGGTTCTGCTCGTCCTAACACTCAGAAAGTGGGTACTATCAAGCGTAGCCAGGTTCAGGAAATTGCTGAAACCAAGGCAACCGATATGACTGGTGCTGACATTGAAGCGATGACTCGCTCAATCGAAGGTACTGCGCGTTCCATGGGTTTGGTAGTAGAGGACTAATATAATGGCAAAGCTGACTAAGCGCATGCGCACCATCCGCGAGAAAGTGGACGTAACCAAAGCATACGACATCAACGAAGCTGTAGCTCTGCTGAAAGAACTGGCTACTGCCAAGTTCGTTGAGAGCGTAGACGTTGCCGTTAACCTGGGTGTTGATCCTCGTAAATCTGACCAAAACGTTCGTGGTGCCACTGTGCTGCCACATGGTACTGGTCGTGAAGTACGTGTTGCTGTATTCACTCAAGGTGCCAATGCCGAAGCTGCGAAAGAAGCTGGTGCTGAACTGGTAGGTATGGAAGATCTGGCTGAGCAGGTGAAAGCCGGCGAAATGAACTTCGACGTAGTTATCGCATCTCCTGATGCAATGCGCGTTGTTGGTATGCTGGGTCAAATCCTGGGCCCACGCGGCCTGATGCCTAACCCTAAAACCGGTACTGTAACTCCTAACGTTGCCGAAGCTGTTAAGAACGCCAAGGCTGGTCAGGTTCGTTACCGTAACGACAAGAACGGTATCATCCACACTACTATCGGTAAAGTGGACTTCGAAACCGCTCAACTGAAAGAAAACCTGGAAGCACTGCTGACTGCACTGAAGAAGGCCAAGCCTGCTGCAGCCAAAGGCCAGTACGTGAAGAAGGTAAGCATCTCCACCACTATGGGTGCAGGTGTAGCTGTTGACCAGAACACTCTGGACACTGCTAACTAATTTTACAAAATGCGCGCGTTAGCCTATAATGCGCGCACTTTTGTGGGTTGGAACCTATGACGAGTGTTTACACTCAGATGGGTTTCCGTCCAAGACCGCAGGTGTTGACCGTCTGGGATACTTAATTTCCTGCGTAGACGGTGTCAGGCCCCAGATAGATTTATTTCTGCTGGATTATCTGCACCGTAAGTAACTGAGTACGTTTGTATTCAGTATGGTAAACACTGGGGGATTCCCCAGGTAGAATCCAGGAGTAAAGCCAATGGCATTAAGACTCGAAGACAAAAAAGCGATTGTTGCTGAAGTCAACGAAGCTGCCAAAGGTGCGCTTTCTGCAGTTGTCGCCGATTCACGCGGTGTAACTGTAGGTGCTATGACAGTTCTGCGTAAGACTGCTCGCGCAAACGGTGTGTATGTACGTGTAGTACGTAACACTCTGGCTCGCCGCGCAGTTGAAGGCACTGCTTTTGAGTGTCTGACAGAGGTGTTCTCTGGCCCAACTTTGATTGCTTTCTCTAACGAGCACCCAGGTGCTGCAGCTCGTCTGTTAAAAGACTTTGCTAAAGAGCAAGCCGCTTTCGAAGTTAAAGGTGCAGCTTATGAAGGGGAATTCATCCCTGCAGCTGACATTGATCGTTTGGCAAAACTGCCAACTTACGAAGAAGCACTGGCACAGCTGATGATGACTATGAAAGAAGCATCTGCTGGCAAGTTCGTTCGTACTCTGGCCGCTCTGCGCGATCAAAAACAAGAAGCCGCTTAATTTCAAGCTGGCTGCTTAACAGAATTGAATTCAGAACAATAGGAAACATTTGTTATGTCTATCACTAAAGACCAAATCCTTGAAGCCTTTGCAGCTATGTCTGTAATGGAAGTTGTTGAACTGATCGAAGCTATGGAAGAGAAGTTCGGCGTATCTGCTGCTGCTGCAGTAGTTGCTGGCGGCGCTGGTGAAGCTGCTGCTGCTGAAGAGAAAACCGAGTTCGACGTAGTTATGACTTCTCACGGTGACAACAAAGTTGCTGTGATCAAGGCTGTACGTGGTGCCACAGGTCTGGGTCTGAAAGAAGCCAAAGCTATGGCTGAATCTGCTCCAGTAGCTGTTAAAGAAGCTGTCTCTAAAGAAGAAGCTGAAGCTCTGAAGAAAGAACTCGAAGAAGCTGGTGCTCAAGTAGAGATCAAGTAAGTCATACTGACTTACAATCACCCAAGCCAATTGGGTGGAGGCTGGCGGTTTTTTGACCGTCGGCCTTTTTTGCGCTGTAAGCGTTGGCGATTTTTTTCACCGTTTGTCGCCAGATTTTGCAGTCCCTAGCAGTGATTATTGGTTAGGTTCTTGCCATCAACGGTGATGGGCAAACGTGCTGGATTAACTGTGTTGATTCAGTCTTGGTCACATCTCGCAAGCAGAGGAAACCCATGGTTTACTCCTATTCTGAAAAGAAGCGTATTCGCAAAGACTTCGGTAAGCGTCCACAGGTGTTGGACATCCCTTACCTGTTGTCGATTCAGTTAGACTCTTTTAAGAAGTTCACCGATCAAGATCCTACCGGTGAGCGTGGCCTTGAGGCCGCTTTCCGTAGCGTTTTTCCCATCAAGAGCTTTTCTGGTAATTCAGAACTGCAGTACGTCAGCTATAAGCTGGGCGAGCCTGTTTTTGATGTGAAAGAGTGTCAAATCCGCGGTGTGACATACTCCGCTCCACTGCGCGTTAAGCTGCGCATGGTGCTGTATGATCGTGAAGCTGCCGCCGGCACTGTAAAAGATATTAAAGAACAAGAAGTCTACATGGGGGATATCCCTCTGATGACTGAAAACGGTACCTTTGTTATCAATGGTACTGAGCGTGTTATCGTATCTCAGTTGCACCGTAGCCCAGGTGTGTTCTTCGACCACGACCGTGGTAAGACACACTCTTCAGGTAAAGTGCTGTATAACGCTCGTATTATTCCTTACCGCGGTTCATGGCTCGACTTCGAGTTCGACCCTAAAGATGCGTTGTTTGTACGTATCGACCGTCGCCGTAAGCTGCCTGCCAGCATCATTCTGCGTGCCCTGGAATATTCTACTCAGGATATCCTCGACATCTTCTTTGAGCGTGTCGACTTCAAGATCAAGAAAGATTCTCTGGTCATGACACTGGTTCCTGAGCGTCTGCGTGGCGAAACTGCCAGCTATGACATCAAGGATTCAGAAGGCACTGTGCTGGTAGAGAAGGGCCGTCGTATCACTGCCCGTCATATCCGCCAACTGGAAAAAACCAACACTACTGAACTGGAAGTTCCGGTTGAGTACATAGTTGGTAAAGTGGCGGCTCAGGACTATATCGATCCTGACACAGGTGAAGTACTGGTTACCGCCAACAACGAGATCAGCCTGGAAGACCTGGCCAATCTGTCACTGGCTGGTATCAAAGAGGTCAGCACCCTGTACATCAACGAGCTGGATCACGGTGCTTACATCTCTGACACTCTGCGTATTGACTCAACCACCAACCGTTTGGAAGCGCTGGTTGAAATCTATCGCATGATGCGTCCTGGCGAGCCACCAACCAAGGATGCCGCCGAAGCTCTGTTCCAGAACCTGTTCTTCAGCGAAGAGCGCTATGACCTGTCTAAAGTGGGCCGGATGAAGTTCAACCGTCGTCTCGAAATCGACGAGAACGAAGGTACCGGTGTACTGACCAAAGAAGACATAGTTGCCGTAATGAAGAAGATCATCGAAATCCGTAACGGTTTTGATGAAGTCGATGATATCGACCACCTGGGTAACCGTCGTATCCGTAGCGTTGGCGAAATGGCCGAGAACCAGTTCCGTGTCGGTCTGGTACGTGTTGAGCGCGCTGTACGTGAACGTCTGTCTCTGGGCGATCTGAACGAGCTGATGCCTCAGGATCTGATCAACGCCAAGCCAATCTCTGCTGCAGTGAAAGAGTTCTTCGGTTCTTCTCAGCTGTCGCAGTTTATGGATCAGAACAACCCACTGTCAGAAGTGACTCACAAGCGCCGTATTTCGGCTCTTGGTCCTGGCGGTCTGACCCGTGAGCGTGCCGGCTTCGAAGTTCGAGACGTGCACCCAACTCACTATGGTCGTCTGTGTCCAATTGAGACCCCTGAAGGTCCAAACATTGGTCTGATCAACTCACTGTCTACCTTTGCCCGTACCAACTCATACGGCTTCCTGGAAACACCTTATCGTAAGGTGATCGACAGTGTGGTTACCGATGAAGTGGAATATCTGTCAGCCATCGAAGAAGGCCGCTATGTGATTGCACAGGCCAACATCGAGCTCGACAACGAAGGTCGCATTGTGGAAGAGCAGGTTGCCTGTCGCCACAAGGGTGAATCTACCTTTATGCGCGCTTCCGATATCCAGTATATGGACGTATCTCCACAGCAGATCATCTCTGTGGCGGCATCTTTGATCCCATTCCTTGAGCACGACGACGCTAACCGTGCATTGATGGGTGCAAACATGCAACGTCAGGCAGTACCAACACTCAAGTCAGAGAAGCCTCTGGTGGGTACAGGTATTGAACGTACACTGGCTGTTGACTCAGGCGTGGTTGTGGCTGCCAAGCGTGGCGGTGTGATCGACTATGTTGATGCCAGCCGCATCGTGGTTAAGGTTAACGAAGATGAGCTGCGCCCAGGCGAAGCCGGTATCGATATCTACAACCTGACCAAGTACACCCGTTCCAACCAGAACACCTGCATCAACCAGCGTCCATGCTGTAGCGTAGGTGAGCCTGTGGTGCGTGGTGACGTGCTGGCCGATGGTCCGTCAACCGACTTGGGCGACCTGGCTCTGGGTCAGAACATGCGCGTGGCCTTCATGCCATGGAACGGTTACAACTTTGAGGATTCCATCCTCATCTCCGAGCGCGTAGCGCAGGAAGACCGTTTCACGACTATCCACATTCAGGAACTGTCCTGTATTGCCCGTGACACCAAGCTGGGTAGCGAAGAGATCACTGCTGACATCCCTAACGTAGGTGAGTCTGCACTGAGCAAGCTGGATGAATCCGGTATCGTTTACATCGGCGCCGAAGTTAAAGGCGGTGACATTCTGGTTGGTAAGGTAACGCCTAAGGGTGAAACTCAGCTTACTCCGGAAGAGAAACTGCTGCGGGCTATTTTCGGTGAGAAAGCGTCTGACGTTAAAGACAGCTCTCTGCGTGTACCTAACTCAGTGAAAGGTACAGTTATCGACGTGCAAGTCTTCACCCGTGACGGTGTTGAAAAAGACAAGCGCGCCATCGAAATCGAAGAGATGCACATTGCTCAAGCCCGTAAGGACTTGACTGAAGAGTTCAAGATCCTCGAAGAGGGTGTACTGAGCCGTGCCCGTAACCTGCTGCTGAGCGCCGGTTTCAGTGAAGCCAAACTGGCTGAATTGCCACGCAAAGACGTATTGGTTCAGGTTATCGACGATGAAGCCAAGCAAACCGAACTGGAACAGCTGGCTGAACAGCACGAAGAGCTGAAAGCCGACTTTGACAAGAAGTTCGAAGTTAAGCGTCGCAAGATCACCCAAGGTGATGATCTGGCTCCAGGCGTACTGAAGATCGTTAAGGTTTACCTGGCGGTTAAGCGTACCATCCAGCCTGGTGACAAGATGGCCGGTCGTCACGGTAACAAGGGTGTGATCTCCAAGATCTGTCCTATCGAAGATATGCCATACGACGAGCAGGGTAACCCTGTCGACATCGTACTGAACCCTCTGGGTGTACCTTCGCGGATGAACATAGGTCAGGTACTGGAAGTTCACTTGGGGGCTGCGGCTAAAGGTATTGGTAATCGCATCAATGCCATGCTGGAAGAACAGCGTGAGCTGGCCGAACTGCGTGGCTACATCAAACAGGTCTATGAACTGGGCGATGAAGTGAAGCAGCGCGTGGATATCGATTCATTTACCGATGATGAAGTTCTGCGTCTGGCCAAACACCTGAAGGATGGTCTGCCAACGGCAACCCCAGCCTTCGACGGTGCCAAAGAGAAAGAGATCAAGCAGATGCTTGAACTCGCAGGTCTGCCGACTTCTGGTCAGCTGAATCTGTTTGATGGTCGTACCGGTAACCAGTTCGAGCGTCCTGTGACCGTAGGTTACATGTACATGCTTAAACTGAACCACTTGGTTGATGACAAGATGCACGCCCGTTCTACCGGTTCGTACAGCTTGGTTACTCAGCAACCTCTGGGCGGTAAAGCTCAGTTCGGTGGTCAGCGTTTCGGTGAGATGGAAGTGTGGGCCCTGGAGGCATACGGTGCTGCGTATACTCTGCAGGAAATGCTCACAGTGAAATCGGATGACGTTAACGGTCGTACTCAGATGTACAAGAACATCGTTGACGGTAACCATCAGATGCAGCCAGGAATGCCAGAGTCCTTCAACGTATTGCTGAAGGAGATCCGTTCTCTCGGTATCAACATCGAGTTGGATCAAGAGTAAGACGCGGTTTAAAGCCTGCGTTTGGCAACGAATTGGTGCTCCGCGAGAGCGGGGCACCGGGTTTAACTCCTTCAGGAGAGAAACGTGAAAGACTTATTAAAGTTTCTGAAACAGCAAAGCAAGACTGAAGAATTTGAAGGCATCAAGATCGGCCTGGCGTCGCCTGATCTGATCCGTTCTTGGTCATTTGGTGAAGTTAAGAAGCCTGAAACCATCAACTACCGTACATTCAAGCCTGAGCGTGAAGGCCTGTTCTGTGCCCGTATCTTTGGCCCTGTCAAAGATTACGAGTGTCTGTGCGGTAAGTACAAGCGTCTCAAGCACCGCGGTGTGATCTGTGAGAAGTGTGGCGTTGAAGTGACCCAGACCAAAGTACGTCGTGAGCGTATGGGCCACATCGAACTGGCCAGCCCAGTTGCCCACATCTGGTTCCTCAAGTCACTGCCATCCCGTATCGGTCTGATGCTGGACATGACTCTGCGTGATATTGAGCGGGTACTCTACTTCGAATCTTACGTGGTTATCGAGCCAGGCATGACCAGCCTGGAGCGCGGTCAAATGCTGACCGAAGAAACCTACCTGGATGCGCTGGAAGAGTATGGTGACGAGTTTGAAGCCAAGATGGGTGCCGAAGCGGTTCTGGAACTGCTGCGCGCTATCGATCTGGAGAAAGAAGTTGAGCAGATGCGCGAAGAGCTGCCATCTATCAACTCTGAGACCCGTCGCAAGAAAGTCACCAAGCGTTTGAAGCTGGTTGAGGCCTTCTACCATTCAGGTAACAAGCCAGAGTGGATGATCCTCAAGGTGCTGCCGGTTCTGCCACCTGATCTGCGTCCTCTGGTTCCACTGGACGGCGGCCGTTTTGCGACTTCAGATCTGAACGATCTGTATCGCCGCGTGATCAACCGTAACAACCGTTTGAAGCGTCTGCTGGATCTGGCTGCTCCGGATATCATAGTTCGCAACGAAAAGCGTATGCTGCAGGAATCTGTTGATGCCCTGCTGGATAACGGTCGTCGCGGTCGTGCCATTACCGGTTCCAACAAGCGTCCTCTGAAGTCCTTGGCCGACATGATCAAGGGTAAGCAAGGTCGTTTCCGTCAGAACCTGCTGGGTAAGCGTGTTGACTACTCAGGCCGTTCGGTAATTACCGTGGGCCCAACTCTGCGTCTGCACCAGTGTGGTCTGCCGAAGAAAATGGCGCTGGAACTGTTCAAACCATTCATCTACGGCAAGCTGGAAGGTCGTGGCCTGGCCACTACCATCAAAGCCGCCAAGAAGATGGTTGAGCGTGAAGTTGCCGAGGTTTGGGACGTACTGGATGAAGTGATCCGCGAACACCCTGTGATGCTGAACCGTGCACCAACACTGCACCGTTTGGGTATCCAGGCGTTCGAACCTGTACTGATCGAAGGTAAAGCGATTCAACTGCACCCACTGGTGTGTGCGGCCTATAACGCCGACTTCGACGGTGACCAAATGGCGGTACACGTGCCTCTGACGCTGGAAGCCCAGCTGGAAGCCCGTGCGTTGATGATGTCAACCAACAACATTCTGTCGCCTGCCAACGGTGAGCCGGTTATCACTCCTTCTCAGGACGTGGTACTGGGTCTGTACTACATGAGCCGTGAACGCGTAAATGGCCGCGGTGAAGGTATGGCCTTTGAGTCTGTTGCCGAAGCCGAGAAAGCCTATCGCACTGGTGCCGCCGAGCTGCACGCCCGGGTTAAAGTTCGTATCACCGAAACTCATATCGATGAGAACGGTGAGCGCACCCAGCAGCGCCGCATTGTCGACACCACAGTAGGTCGTGCTCTGTTGTCACTGATCCTGCCAGCCGGTATGTCTTTTGATCTGGTTAACCAGAACATGGGCAAGAAGCAGATCTCCCGGTTGTTGAACACCTGCTACCGTCAGCTGGGTCTGAAAGATACTGTTATCTTTGCTGACCAACTGATGTACACAGGTTTCCAATACGCCACTATCTCTGGTGCCTCTGTCGGTATCAACGATATGGAAATCCCGGAAGCCAAGTACAAGCTGGTTGCCGACGCAGAAGCCGAAGTTCTGGAAATCCAGGAACAGTTCCAGTCTGGTCTGGTTACTGCCGGTGAGCGTTACAACAAGGTTATCGACATCTGGGCCAGCGCCAACGAGAAAGTCTCCAAGGCGATGATGGAAAACCTGTCTTCCGAAGTGGTTATCAACCGCGACGGTGAAGAAGAGAAACAGGCTTCCTTCAACAGCATCTACATGATGGCCGACTCAGGCGCTCGTGGTAGTGCCGCTCAGATCCGTCAGTTGGCGGGTATGCGTGGCCTGATGGCCAAGCCAGACGGCTCTATCATCGAAACGCCCATCGTGGCGAACTTCCGTGAAGGTCTGAACGTACTGCAGTACTTTATTTCTACTCACGGTGCTCGTAAGGGTCTGGCGGATACCGCACTTAAGACTGCGAACTCAGGTTATCTGACTCGTCGTCTGGTGGATGTTGCTCAGGATCTGGTTGTTATCGAAGATGACTGTGGTACTCACGAAGGTCTGATCATGAAGCCGCTGATTGAAGGTGGTGACGTGGTTGAACCGCTGCGTGAGCGGGTACTGGGTCGTGTTGTTGCCGAGGATGTTTACTATCCTGGTTCCGACGAAGTCCTGGCGCCACGTAACACTCTGCTGGATGAAGCATGGTGTGACAAGCTGGAAGAGTACAGTGTTGACGAAGTTAAAGTTCGCTCTGTGATCTCCTGTGATACCGACTTCGGTGTTTGTGCCAAGTGTTACGGTCGTGACCTGGCCCGAGGCCACCTGATTAACCAAGGTGAAGCAATCGGGGTTGTCGCTGCTCAGTCAATCGGTGAGCCTGGTACACAGCTGACGATGCGTACCTTCCACATCGGTGGTGCGGCATCCAGGGCTTCTGCAGAAAACAACGTTCAGGTGAAGAACGCCGGTAACCTGAAGCTGCATAACGCCAAGTTCGTTAAGAACAGCGATGGCAAGCTGGTTATCGTATCGCGCTCGTCCGAGCTGGCGATTATCGATGAACTGGGCCGTGAGAAAGAGCGCTACAAAGTGCCTTACGGTACTGTGCTGGAAACGCTGGAAGGCGCCGAAGTTACAGCTGGCCAGACTATCGCTAACTGGGATCCACATACTCACCCAATCATCACTGAGGTGGCGGGTTATGTGAAGTTTGAGCAGATGATTGACGGTGTCACCATCTCGCGTCAAACCGACGAGCTGACCGGTCTGTCTTCTATCGTGGTATTGGATGTGGCCCAGCGCCCAAGCGCCGGCAAAGAAATGCGTCCAATGATCCGTTTGGTTGACGAAAACGGTAATGATCTGACCATTCCTGGTACCGACGTACCTGCGCAGTACTTCCTGCCCAGCAATGCGATCGTAAACCTGGAAGATAATGCTCAGATCAGCGTCGGTGATGCACTGGCTCGTATTCCTCAGGAATCGTCCAAGACTCGTGATATTACCGGTGGTCTGCCAAGGGTTGCTGACCTGTTCGAAGCCCGTAAGCCAAAAGAGCCTGCGATTCTGGCTGAGATCAGCGGTACCATCTCCTTCGGTAAAGAGACCAAAGGTAAGCGTCGTCTGGTCATTACCCCTGCTGAAGGCGGTAACCCATACGAAGAGATGATCCCTAAGTGGCGTAACCTGAACGTGTTCGAAGGTGAAAAAGTCGAACGTGGTGAAGTGATCGCCGATGGTCCAGAGTCTGCTCACGATATTCTGCGTCTGCGCGGTATCCACAACGTAGCCAACTACATTGTGAATGAAGTACAGGACGTATATCGTCTGCAGGGTGTGAAGATTAACGACAAGCACATCGAGGTGATCATTCGCCAGATGCTGCGTAAGTGTCTGATCACTGAAGCCGGTGATTCTGAGTTCCTCGAAGGGGAGCAGGTTGAGGTGTCCCGCGTCAAGATCGCTAACCGCGAACTGGAAGAGCAGGGCAAGATTCCGGCCAAGTTCGAACGCGAACTGCTGGGTATCACCAAAGCCTCTCTGGCGACCGAGTCCTTCATCTCTGCGGCCTCGTTCCAGGAAACCACTCGCGTACTGACCGAAGCGGCAGTAGGCGGTAAGAGTGATAACCTGCGCGGTCTGAAAGAGAACGTGATCGTAGGTCGTCTGATCCCGGCTGGTACCGGTTATGCTTACCACAACAACCGTAACCAGGCCCGCGGTGAAGTAGCGACTGAAGCACCTAGCATCAGCGCCAGCGAAGCCGAACAGAACCTGGCCGATCTGTTGAACCTGGCTGGTAGTCAGGAATAAGTAGCATAGATGTTATAAAAGGCGCCGAAAGGCGCCTTTTTCATTGGAATACGCTGCAAAAGTTGGCTATTTCTTGACAGCCAAGCCTTACCTTTCTAAAATTCCGCGTCCCACTATTGTGGGATTAGATTTTTCACACCTTATTGTTGAGTTGAAATCAACTGATTCGGAGCTATACATGGCAACTGTAAACCAGTTGGTACGTAAGCCTCGCGCACCTAAAGTCGAAAAGACTAACGTGCCTGCGTTGAACGCGTGCCCACAAAAGCGTGGTGTTTGTACTCGTGTGTACACCACTACTCCAAAAAAACCTAACTCTGCACTACGTAAAGTAGCTCGTGTGCGTCTGACCAACGGTTTCGAAGTAACTTCGTACATCGGCGGTGAAGGCCACAACCTGCAGGAACACAGTGTAATCCTGATCCGTGGTGGTCGTGTTAAAGACTTACCTGGTGTGCGTTATCACACTGTTCGTGGCGCCCTGGACTGTGCTGGTGTGACTTCACGTCGCCAAGCTCGTTCTAAGTACGGTGCTAAGCGTCCTAAGTCTTAATGGTTTTCCGTTAAGTAAGGCCAAGCTAAATATAAATTCCAGTTTTGGAAATACCTGAAGCATACGGAGAATAGTTATGCCAAGACGTCGCGTAGTAGGACAACGTAAGATCCTACCTGATCCAAAGTTTCAAAGTGAGTTGCTGGCTAAGTTCATCAACGTCATTATGCAGGACGGCAAAAAGTCGACTGCTGAAAAAATTATCTACAAAGCACTGGATGTTGTCGCCGATAAGAAAGGCGAAGAGCATCTGGTTATCCTTGAAGCAGCCCTGGAAAACGTTCGCCCAGCGGTAGAGGTTAAGTCTCGCCGTGTTGGTGGTTCTACTTACCAGGTTCCATGTGAAGTTCGCCCAGTTCGTCGTAACGCACTGGCGATGCGCTGGTTGGTTGAAGCTGCTCGTAAGCGTGGTGAAAAATCTATGGCTCTGCGCCTGGCAGGTGAACTGCTGGACGCTTCCGAAAACAAAGGTACTGCCGTTAAGAAGCGCGAAGACGTGCATCGTATGGCAGAAGCCAACAAAGCGTTTGCTCATTACCGTTGGTAATATCGGGCGCGGGCTTGCCCGCGCTTTCTCTGACATTGCTAAGATTTTTATCTTAGTCAAGAGGGTATAATCGTGGCTCGTACAACTCCAATTGAGCGTTATCGCAACATAGGTATTTGTGCTCACGTTGACGCAGGTAAAACCACTACCACAGAGCGAGTCCTGTTCTATACAGGGGTAAACCACAAGATGGGTGAAACCCATGACGGTGCGTCTACCACTGACTGGATGGTTCAGGAGCAGGAGCGGGGTATTACTATTACCTCTGCGGCTGTTACCACGTTCTGGCGCGGTATGGATGCCCAGTTTACTGAGCATCGTATCAATATCATCGATACCCCAGGTCACGTCGATTTTACTATTGAGGTAGAGCGTTCTCTGCGCGTACTTGACGGTGCCGTAGTGGTCTTTTGTGGTTCTTCTGGTGTGGAACCTCAATCTGAGACCGTATGGCGTCAAGCCGACAAGTATCATGTCCCTCGTCTGGTGTTCGTCAATAAGATGGACCGTGCCGGTGCCGACTTTGATCGCGTAGTAGGACAGATCCGTAACCGTCTCGGTGCAACTTGTGTGCCTATTCAATTGAATATTGGTACAGAAGAAAACTTTAGCGGGGTTATCGATCTCATCAAGATGAAAGCCATCAACTGGAATGAAGAAGACCAGGGCCTGACTTTCACTCACGAAGAGATCCCAGAGCATTTGCTTGCCAAGGCAACCGAAATGCGCGAATACCTGGTAGAGAGTGCCGCAGAGGCTTCTGATGAGCTGATGGACAAATACCTTGAAGAAGGTGAGCTCACAGAAGAAGAGATCAAAAAAGCGCTTCGTCAACGTACTATCAACAACGAAATTGTGCTGGCTACCTGTGGTAGTGCCTTTAAAAATAAAGGCGTACAGGCAGTTCTCGATGCCGTTGTTGAATACCTTCCTGCTCCTGTTGATGTTCCTGCGATTAAGGGCATCGATGACAGAGAACAGGAAGTTGAGCGTGTTTCTGATGACAATGCACCTTTCTCTGCGTTGGCATTCAAAATCGCAACAGACCCATTTGTGGGTACTTTGACCTTTATCCGGGTTTACTCAGGTGTCCTGGAGTCGGGTTCAGCCGTTTACAACTCTGTAAAAGAGAAGCGTGAGCGTATCGGTCGTATCGTGCAGATGCACGCCAACGACCGTAAAGAACTGAAAGAAGTGCGCGCAGGTGATATAGCTGCTGCTATCGGCCTGAAAGATGTGACAACCGGTGACACCCTGTGTGACCCAGACCATAAGGTAATTCTGGAGCGGATGGAATTCCCCGAGCCGGTTATTACCATTGCTGTGGAACCTCGTTCCAAAGCTGACCAGGAAAAGATGGGCATTGCGCTGCAGAAGCTGGCAATGGAAGATCCTTCTTTCCGGGTTGAGACTGATGAGGAGTCGGGTCAGACTCTGATTTCAGGTATGGGTGAGCTACACTTGGACATTATCATCGACCGTATGCGCCGTGAGTTCAGCGTTGAATGTAACGTTGGTAAACCTCAGGTGGCTTATCGTGAAACTATCCGCAGTGCCGTGGAAGTGGAAGGTAAGTTTGTGCGTCAGTCTGGTGGTCGTGGTCAATTCGGTCATGTCTGGCTGAAACTGGAGCCTCGTGAAGAGGGTGCCGGTTATGAGTTTGTCAACGAAATCGTTGGTGGTGTAGTTCCTAGAGAATACATTCCTGCGGTTGACAAAGGGATCCAAGAACAGATGAAGAACGGTGTTCTCGCCGGCTTCCCTGTATTGGACGTGAAGGTCACTCTGTTCGATGGTTCATATCATGATGTGGACTCGAACGAAATGGCGTTCAAAGTTGCAGGTTCTATGGGCTTCAAGAAGGGGGCGCTGCAAGCTAACCCTGTGTTGCTCGAGCCTTGCATGAAGGTTGAAGTGACAACCCCAGAAGACTACATGGGTGACGTAGTAGGTGATCTGAACCGTCGTCGTGGTCTTATCGAAGGTATGGATGACGGCGTCGCCGGTATCAAGATCATTCGAGCTGTGGTACCTTTGGCTGAAATGTTTGGTTATGCAACAGATTTGCGCTCAGCGACTCAGGGTCGGGCTTCATACTCCATGGAGTTTTTGAAGTACTCTGAAGCGCCGCAAAACGTTGCTAAAGCAGTTATCGAAGCTCGTACCTGATTTAGGTAACGGCATTAACTGTTATTTTGATTGATGGTGTCCGGCAGCGCCGGACTCTTCTGAAAAGAAAGGAATATATCGTGTCTAAAGCTAAATTTGAACGTTCCAAGCCCCACGTTAACGTGGGCACCATTGGTCACGTTGACCATGGTAAAACCACTCTGACTGCTGCTATCTCAACTGTACTGTCTAAGACTT
>NZ_JAPEHY010000053.1:0-20125 GCF_028823715.1 Shewanella sp. K8 | reverse complement strand
CCTCTAACCCTATAAACAGGGGCCTTATTGCTGAACGACTTTTAAAACTCTGATGTATTTTGTCCTTAACTTTAATCCAGTCTCGGTATGGCGGGGAAAAGTTGTTAAGTGTCGACACTTCCTCTGGAGAAGCTGCTCTATTAACAAGAAACTCTAGTATTTGTTCGATTTGGTCTTCAATTAAAAGAGGTAAGCTCCAATTTGCCCACTGCCCCCAGTCCTTCCAGTCTTCATATGCTTTTTCTCCATTGTTTTTTGGCCCATTTCGCCAGTCGGAAATATTTTTATAGTCCCCAGACAGCAGCTTTGACTGGGGGGCAAACCCGCGCTCTCTAGCCTCTTTAACCCTATGCTTCAACGCCTTAAGCTCCTGAGAATTCAATGGTGGCAATTTTTCTTCTTGCTGGCTTTCTGGAGAAACACTTTGAATCAATCCCTCACGTCCATTGTCTTTACTGGTAGGCATTACATAAGTCGATTTTTTACTTAATTTACTGTTCATAAAGTCCCTTTTATAAGTGTTAACTTTAGTGGTCAAGTTAAATTGGCCACGGTTTTGTATTCAAGCCAGTATCTTCGCTATGACTCGTTCGGTGCACTAGAACTTTGGTAAAGTATCGCCAGCTATGCTTGTGAGTCGTGATCTTTCCCCCGAATTCAAGCCGTCAATTGGGGATTAGAAAGCCAGGTCCAACTGCTGCAAAGCTTCCTCTGCCGGTGAGTGGCTGTCATCCTGGCTGACCAGCCCGGCAGCCACCCCCAGCAGACGGATGCCTCGGCCGTTGGCTCTTTGCAGTGCCTGGGTCAGCAATTCATCCAGCAGGCGCACAGATAACTCACTCGAGCGGGTTTCTATAGTGGTCTGTTTAAAGTCACTGAACTTGAGTTTGACTACCAGCTTATGAATTTGCCTGTCTTTGGCTCCGCGCTCCAGACGGCGGGCCAACTCCTGCACCAACTGTGGCATTACCTGGCGACACTGGGCCAGGGTATGAATATCCTCTGCCAGCGTGGTTTCTACCCCAACAGACTTGCGCTCTCGGTTGATGGTCAGTTCACGCTCGTCTATCCCCTGAGCCCTTTCATAAAGCAAGGTACCAAACTTTCCAAACCGCTGTTGTAACTTGGTCAGCGGCACCTTTTGCACATCCGCGCAGGTATGCAGCCCCATATCGGCCAGCTTCTGGGCGGTGACCTTACCGACGCCGGGGATCTTGATAAGCGGCAGGTTTTTTACAAACTCAGGCAGTGCCTGTGGCGTGACCACATACTGGCCGTTGGGCTTGTTGAGATCCGATGCCACCTTGGCGAGAAACTTGACCGGGGCGATACCTGCCGAAGCCGTCAGGCCGGTTTCTGCCAGGATATCGGCGCGAATAGCCTCGGCAATGAGGGTGGCCGAGCCTTGGTATAACGAGCTATCGGATACATCCAGGTAGGCTTCATCCAGCGACAGAGGTTCAATCAGTGAGGTATAGCGGGCGAAGATGGCCCGGATCTCTGCCGAGACTTCCTTATAGACAGACATGCGCCCGGGGATCAGCAGCAGCTCCGGGCAAAGCTTTAACGCATAGGCCGAGGCCATGGCTGAGCGAACGCCAAATTTACGCGCCTCATAATTGCAGGTGCTTATCACCCCGCGTCTGTCACTGCTGCCGCCGACGGCCAGAGGTCGGCCACGATATTCTGGAAAATCACGCATCTCCACTGCGGCAAAATAGCAGTCCATGTCGATATGTATGATCTTTCTCAAGCTTGCTTTCCGGATCTCAAAGGGCTCGGTCGAGCCGGACACAAACAGAGTACTGTATAAAAACACAGTTAACAAGCCAGGATAACGAAAAAGCAGATCAATCGAGAGCAAAAAAGGAGAGCCAGGGCTCTCCTTAATGGATTTAAAGCTCGTCTTAATCGATGCGGAACTGACCTATGTTGCGCCCCAGAGCCGTGGCCAACTGTTGGAATGCCTGCATCTGATGTGACAGCTCTTCGCTGGCGCTCAGGGATTCATCGGAGCGGCCACGAACATTTTCAATGTTGCAGGCCACTTCTTCGGCCACCACAGCCTGCTGGCCTATCGCCGCAGTGATCTCCATGGTTTGCAGCTGGATGGCATCCACTGCCGCGGTTATTTCTGTCAGTGCCCGCTCAACTTCCAGAGTCAGGCTTTGGCCCTGGTTGGCCTCCCTGACTCCGGCTTCCATCACCTGTTCGGCTTGTTGTGCCTGTTGCTGCAAAGTCTGGATAATACCCTGAATATTGGTCGTGGAGTCCTGAGTGCGGGATGCCAGGGTGCGCACCTCATCGGCCACAACCGCAAAGCCCCTTCCCTGCTCGCCGGCGCGAGCCGCTTCAATGGCGGCGTTGAGTGCCAGCAGATTGGTTTGTTCGGCAATGGCGCGGATCACACTGAGCACCTCGCCTATCTCCTCTGAGCTGCTTCTGAGCGCCCGAATAACCCCCGCAGCCTGGTTGACCTGAGTGGAAAGTGAGTGCATTCCCTGACTGGCCTGCTGCACCACATCTGCGCCGTTTCTGGACTGCAACAACGCCGTCTCGGAAAACTCGGCGGCTCGTTGGGCGCTGGTCGCCATCTCCTGGCTTGTGTGGGCCATTTCGGTAGCGGCTGTGGCCACTGAGGCAATTTCCTGTTTCTGGGCGCTGACAGAGGCCAGTGCGTTGTCACACACCTCAGCCGCGGCGGCAACACCATTATCCACCCGACCACTGAGTTCACGGGTTTCCAGCAACAGACTCTGCACCTTGGCGGCAAAACGGTTGAATGCCGCGCCGAGACGCCCAAGTTCATCGGCGCGGTTGATTTCAATGCGGCGTGACAAGTCGCCCTCACCCTCGGCGATATCTTCCATGGTGTGCAGCAGGCTATTGAGATTACGCCGAAACGGCAACATCATCAGGAAAACGGTTAACGCCACCAGTAAAATAATCCCCACTGAGACCAGGCTGGTTTGCCAAAGGCTTTGCTTCACCGGTGCCTGAAACACTTCATTGGGCAACATGAACCCCAAATACCAGCGCACCTTGGGATAATCACCGCGAATGGCAATGTAGCTCACCCGCTGCAACTCTCCCTGATAAGTGACTTCGGCAATACCGGCATCCCGGGTTTGCATTTCACGTTTCAGTTCACTAAAACCCTGATTGTCGCCGCTGAGATTGTCAATAACGGCCGCATCAGAGCCGGCGGGAAACCCCTGGTTAAAACCCGGGAAGTAAACCAGCTTTCCCTGCTCCGTCATCAAAAACGCCTGGCCTTCGCCCCGGTATTTGATTGGCGCCAACAAGTTTTTACCTATGGTATCGATGAGAATATCCATACCGCCTATGCCTATCAGGCGACCATTGGCATCCTTGACTACTGTCTTGACCGTGGCCGAGATTGAGCCGTCGTTGGCATCCACGGCCGGGTCACCGACAAACAAACCATTTTTGTCTATCGCCTCCTGCCACCAGGGACGTTTGTTGGTGTAGTAGTCGGGATCGCCATCGTAACGGCCATTGAGATCAAAGTACTCGAAGGTATTGGCCGAGCCGAAGAACACCGACTTGATCTCCTTGTCCTGCTCGGAGAAAAAGTGGAAGTAATCCACCAGCTGTTGATAGCCGGGATCGAGACTGAGATCTGAGCCACGGCTATGGTATTTGGCAAACCAGTTATTGATGGCAGGGTTAGCAAAGACAGAGTGAATAATCTGCCCCTTGGCGTAGAAGTAATTGCCGATTTCATTGGCCTTGAGGGTGATCAGCGCCGATATGTCCTGATCTATGCGGGCACGGGTATCGTCGCTGCTGCTCTTGACCATCATGGCGGCCACTATAGACAACAACAGCGCCAGGGCACCGACGATAGCCAATACAAGTTGCAAACTGAGAGAACGTCTTATCTGCTCCATTGCGAGTCCTATTTGTTATATTTTTATTTAAGGAAACCAGCAATGTATCAGAATCTGTTAACAATTTTGAATACTAAATGACAAGAAACAATATAATTTTCTATGTAAACAATCCACTGCACCAAACCGAAGCAATTCAGTGCCTTATTGCCCAATTTAAGTACATTCAAATTTAATTCAGGCTCAATGCAGCACCAGATAGCAAAAGAGCCGCAATAGCGGCTCCTGTCGGGACGGCTTTGATACCGTTACATCTTGGACTGGATGTAATTCTGTAGCCCAACCTTGTCGATAAGGCCCAGCTGTTTCTCCAGCCAATACATGTGGTCGTCTTCGGTTTCTTCCAGCAATAGCTCCAACAACTCCCGGCTCTGATAGTCCTTGAGTTGCTCACACAAGGTGATGGCTTCTCTCAAGTTAGCGGCAACCTTATATTCATATTGCAAGTCGTTGTGCAGCATCTCCTGCACATTCTTGCCTATGGTGAGGGCGTCGCGACTGGCAACATCCGGAGTGCCTTCCAGAAACAGTATCCGTGCAATCAACTTGGCGGCATGCTCTCTTTCATCGTCCGACTCATGCTTGATCCGCTCATAGAGCTCATTTAGCCCCCAGTCTTCATACATATGGGCATGCACGAAGTACTGATCCATTGCCGACAGTTCCCCGGTCAGCAGCTTGTTGAGCACATCTATGACTTGCTGATGGCCTTTCATACCTGTCTCCTTATTCTTTCTCAATCTGTGACTGCAGATAGTTAGCCAGTCCGGTCAGGCTTATCAGCTCAAACTGAGCTTCCAGCCAATCCAGGTGTTCCTCTTCATCTTCCAGCAGATCCTCGAGGATATCGCGACTGACATAATCACGCTCAGTCTCACACAGGGCAATGGCATCTCGCAGCACTGTCAGTTGCTCTTCCAGCATCTGTTTGTCACAGGCCAGCATCTCTTCGCTGTGTTCACCTATGCGTAACTTGTCCAACTGTTGCAAGTTGGGCAGGCCTTCGAGAAACAACACCCGCTCGATAAGCTTGTCGGCGTGCTTCATATCCTGAATCGATTTCTTGTAGGCTTTGTGGTTGAGTCCTTCCAGGCCCCAGTTCTTGAACATGCGGGCATGAAGGAAGTACTGATTGATGGCTGTCAGCTCACAGGTCAACACCTTGTTGAGCTGGGACACCACTTTGGGATGACCTTTCATTATCTCGTCCTTTAGCTTTGATTAAACTTGATCCAAGTCAATGTTTCCAGCCTAGCCCAAAGCGGGACGCATTACAAATTAACCTTTAATTTCACAAACTTACAAAAGATAACCATTATCATTTTAACTAAGGTTAGCAAGCTGCTTTTAAGCACAAGTGATCAAAAAAGCTCGATATCATCTTCTATCTGTGGCCCCTGGAGCTTGCCTTCTTCCAACAGTTGCCCATAAAACGCCACTTGGTTGCGACCATTGCCTTTGACAAAATACAGTGCGTTGTCGGCCTGATTGAGCAAGGTTCCGGGCTCAACCCGGGGATCTATTCCCACAATGCCCATAGAGATGCGGATCCCGCCCAACCGCTCCTGCTGCAATTTGGCCAGCCTGTGGGTAAACTCCTGACACAACTTAAGCAAGGCACTGCGGGTACGCGGCGCCGGCAGGATAACAAACTCATCACCGCCAAAACGGAACATGAGATCCTGAGGGTTAAACACCTGCTTCATCAGCGCCGAAACCTGCAACAGGACTTCATCGCCATAGAGGTGGCCGAAGGTATCGTTGATTTTCTTGAAGTAGTCTATATCGAAGATGCAAATCCACAGCTTGAGCTCCTCTTCGGCGTCCATACTCGCCTGTTCCTGCTTGAGTTCACAGGCAATTTCCACCGAACTGTATAACTGTGGCAAAAAGGCTTTGCGGTTCAATAGATTGGTAAGGCTGTCGGTTTCACTCTCTACCACTATGTGGAAATAGTTCTCATAGACTTTGGCAAAACCTCTGAGCAAAACCATATCTTGCTCAGTCAATAAAGGCGCGCTGACCAAGAGCACCTTGGTGAGTTTATCGTTGATGATGATGGGAACAGCCAACTCCTGGTGCAGACCGTTGGAGAAACAGATCTCCCTTTGCTGTTCGATACAGAGTTTGACCGATACAGCCAAGGTGGCGCCGTTAACATTGCGCTGACCATCCAGGCCACCCTTACGCTTGGTAAGCTTATCCACATCCAGGATACACACCTCATCAATGCTGAGCATTTGCGATACTGTGGACACCAGGCTCTCGGCCAGCGAATCCAACTGCCGCTGCTCGGTCAACTGTACCACTGAATCGAGAATAGCTTCCGGCTCCCTGCTCATCGGTATATCTCCTCTACAGAGCGCTTGTCCATGCCACAGAGTGTAGTACAGCAGGAATTAACGGGCGGAGCGGGCGAAAAAAAGGCCTCCGAAGAGGCCCTTTTTCAAATAATTCTATCTTTGGTTAAACGCTCGCGCCGGGCTTCTTCAGCCGCTTCACGGGCCTTGCGTTTATCGCAGGGCTCATCACAGTCGCAGGCCTTTTCTATACCCAAAACCCCGAGGCCACCACAGCTGCCCTGTACCGCCTTGCGCTTGATTAAATAACCCACAGACATCAGCAGGAAAAACGCCAGCAGAATCACAAAGGCCGCAATAAAAGTACTCATAAAGGCTCCAATTACTCTAGTGGACGAAGGCTTTAAACGCAGAGCTATAGTATACCTTAAACCCTTCGTCCTGTTTTTCAATCAGCATGATGGCCAGCTTTTCCTTTTCGGCCAAGGCCAACGAGGCTTCTGTGCCCATCACCATCATGGCAGTGGCAAAACCATCGGCCGTCATACACTCAGGGTGCAACACAGTGACAGAGGCCAGTCTGTGCTCTACCGGAAAGCCACTGCGTGGGTCGATAATATGAGTGAAGCGCTGTCCGTCCTCCTCATAGTAGTTGCGATAGTCGCCCGAGGTAGCCATGGCCATGGTGCCCGGCTCTATCACCTGTTGCACCGCCCGGCCATTATCCGCCGGCTGCTCTATCGCCACCCGCCAGGGTTTGCCATCGTCTTTGGTTCCCTTGACGCTGATCTCACCGCCAATCTCCACCAGATAACCTTTGGGCTGATACTTATCCAGCAAACGAGCCACTTTATCGACCCCGAATCCTTTGGCTATGGATGACAAGTCCACATAGACGCTGGACTGACTCTTGCTGAGCAGGTCCCCTTCTATCTGAATGGCATCTATCCCCATTCGCGCCTTGGCCTCGGCTATCTGCTCGGCAGAAGGCACTTCCAGAGGCCGTTTGTCCGGGCCAAAGCCCCACAGGTTGACCAAGGGGCCCAGGGTGATATCGAGCGCGCCGTCAGTGAGCTGATATAACCTGATACCTTCACGAATATTGGTAATGGTATCGGCTGAAACTGTCAGGCTCTGGCCTTGCTGGAGCTGATTGAAACGCGAAAGCTCGGAGTCGGGTCTGTAGGTCGACATCTGGTCGTTCACCTGCTCCAGTGCCATATCGATTTCAGCCTGCAACAACTGGGCATCCGGCAAACTTTTGCTGTTAACCACCTTAATATGATAAGTGGTGCCCATGGTACTGCCGGAGAGCGCAATCACTTCATCCTGACTGCTGCAACCAGAAACAAAAAAGGCCAATCCCATAAGGACCAGCCAATTTGCCAGCGTTGTAAACTTAGCGGTCTTGAACTGCATACTATGAATTTCCCTTACAAACTGGCACTGCCAAAAGGCAGTGCCAGGGAATGAACTAATGCTTAGCCACCGAAGTCATCCAGGAGGATGTTTTCATCTTCAACGCCAAGATCTTTCAGCATAGCAATTACCGCTGCGTTCATCATTGGAGGTCCACACATGTAGAACTCACAATCTTCAGGGGCGTCGTGCGACTTGAGATAGTTCTCATAAAGCACGTTGTGAATGAAGCCTGTGTAGCCATCCCAGTTATCCTCAGGCTGAGGATCGGACAGGGCCACATGCCAGACAAAGTTATCATTCTCAGCCGCCAGGCCATCGAAATCTTCAACATAGAACATTTCGCGCTTGGAACGGGCACCGTACCAGAAGCTCATCTTACGCTTGGACTTAAGACGCTTGAGCTGGTCGAAGATATGAGAACGCATAGGCGCCATACCTGCACCACCACCGATAAAGACCATTTCAGCATCGGTATCTTTGGCAAAGAACTCACCGAATGGACCGGAGATAGTGACTTTATCACCTGGCTTGAGACTCCAGATGTAAGACGACATCTTACCACAAGGCAGACTCAGATTCCGTGGTGGAGGTGTGGCAATCCGCACGTTCAGCATGATAATGCCAAACTCTTCCGGATAGTTGGCCATAGAGTATGCACGAATGGTTTCTTCATCAACCTTGGATTCCAGGTTGAAGAAGCCAAAGTGTTCCCAGTCACCACGATACTCTGCTGGAATATCGAAGTCTTTGTACTTCACATGGTGAGCAGGGGCTTCAATCTGAATATAACCACCAGCACGGAAAGGTACAGACTCGCCATCAGGGATCTGCAGCTTAAGCTCTTTAATGAAGGTCGCCTTGTTATCGTTGGAGATAACAGTACATTCCCACTTCTTGATGCCGAAGATCTCTTCGTCCAGCTCAATTTCCATATCTGACTTGACGTTAACCTGACAAGACAGACGGCAACCCTTACGGGCATCACCCTTGCTGATATGATCCAGTTCGGTTGGCAGAATATCACCGCCACCGGACTTAACGTTGACACGACACTGACCACAAGAGCCACCGCCACCACAGGCAGATGACACGAAAATACCGTTGTTGGCCAAAACGCCCAGCAACTTGCCACCGGCAGCAGTGGTAATCGCCTTCTCTGGGTCACCGTTGATGCCAATAGTAATATCACCGCTGGAGACCAACTTGGATTTGGCGAACAGGATCACCAATACCAGGATCAGAACTATCGCGGTAAACATACTCACACCGAGGTAAACCTCGAGTGGAGTAGACTTAAAAATACCAAGAATATCCATTAACTTATCCTTAGAGGTTCAATTTCGGAAGCCGCTTGGTGTCCCTTAAAGGGACACACCAGAGAACGACATGAAACCTAAGGCCATCAGACCCGCAGTGATAAAGGTAATACCCAGACCACGCAGACCATTAGGCACATCAGCATACTTCAGCTTCTCACGGATACCGGCCAACAGGACGATAGCTAATGCCCAGCCCAAACCGGAACCGAAACCGAACACCAGGCTCTCACCCAGGTTGTAGTCACGTTCAACCATGAAGGATACCGCACCGAAAATCGCACAGTTTACTGTGATCAGCGGCAGGAAGATCCCCAGGGCGTTGTACAGTGGCGGGAAGTACTTATCCAGAGCCATTTCCAGGATCTGAACCAAGGCTGCGATAACACCGATAAAGGTAATGAACTTAAGGAAGCTCAGATCGGCATCCGGTACACCGGCCCAAGCCAATGCACCAGGAGCCAGGATACCCTGATAGATCATCTGGTTAACTGGTACTGAAATAGTCAGTACCACAATAACCGCAACCCCGAGACCCATGGCCGTCTTCACTTTCTTGGAAACGGCCAGGAAGGTACACATCCCCAGGAAGAAGGCCAGTGCCATGTTTTCGATGAAAACAGAGCGAATTAACAAACTGATATAATGTTCCATCGCGCTTACCCTTTTGCTTCTACTTGCTCTGGCTTATAAGTGCGGATTATCCAAATCAGAATACCGATCAGGAAGAAGGCACTTGGCGGCAGCAGTAACAGGCCGTTGGGCTGATACCAGCCACCGTCTGAGATTTTGGAGAGTATCTCAACACCAAACAGCGAACCGTTACCAAAGAGTTCACGGACGAAACCTACGCTCATCAGCACCAGACCATAACCCAAGCCGTTACCTATACCATCCATAAAGCTCATCAGTGGTGGCGTCTTCATCGCATAGGCCTCGGCACGGCCCATCACGATACAGTTGGTAATAATCAAACCAACGAATACCGACAGCTGTTTGGAGATGTCGTAGGCGTATGCCTGCAGCACCTGATCCACCACGATTACCAGCGAGGCAATAATGGTCATCTGCACAATAATCCGCACGCTGGCAGGAATATGGTTACGTATGATGGAGATAAACAGGTTGGAAAACGCTGTTACCGCCGTCAGTGCTATGGTCATCACCAATGCGGTTTCCAGCTTACTGGTTACCGCCAGTGCACTACATACCCCGAGGATCTGCAGCGCAATAGGGTTATTGCTGACTATAGGTCCGGTGAGAACCTGTTTGAGTTCTTTACTGTCGGCCATTAGCTCAATCCTCCATTGCGTGCTTTTTCAATAAAGCGAGCAAAACCTTCATCGCCCAGCCAGAATGTCAGCGAGTGCTGAACACCATTACTGGTCAGAGTCGCGCCGGACAAGGCATCAACACCATGGTCTGTCTCGGCTACGGCTGGGTTTTTAGTCACTGTGATAGCTATGTTGCCCTGCTCGTCAAACAGCTTCTTGCCCTGCCATTTGGCTTTCCAGCTTGGGTTTTCAACTTCGCCACCCAGTCCAGGGGTTTCACCTTGGTTGTAATAAACCAGGTTCTGGATGGTGTTCATGTCCGGTTCCAGCGCCAGGAAGGCGTACATGGTTGACCACAGGCCATAGCCATGAACCGGCAGGATCACGCTGGTCACTTTACCGGCATCATCACGCACCAGATAAACCACGGCATTTTTGGCAATCCGCTTAACCGAAGCAATGTCATGCTCAGGCACCACAGAGGTGGCTGGATCACGAGAGGCTTTCTGTTGATCATAGGTATCGCCGTTGATATCGGTCACTTCGTCACCGGTTTTCAGCTCGATAACCTTGGCTTCAACATACTTTTTGTAAGTTTCCAGAACCACATCTTTGCTGACCTTGCCGGATTTGGTGTCGATCAGGTTGGCGGCTTCCAGAATAAACTTCTGCTTATCCAGCAGTTTGTTTTCCTGCTGGGTTGGCTTGAGCAGTACCGCTGCGGTCGATACGAAAATCGAGCAGATAAGACACAGGCCAACGACGACAAATAGCGTTCTTCCGAACGAATCCTTATTACTAGCCACGAGCAATCCTCCGCTTGATGTTTGCCTGGACTACAAAATGGTCAAACAGTGGCGCAAACAGGTTGGCAAACAGAATCGCCAGCATCATGCCCTCTGGGAATGCAGGGTTGATGACACGGATAAACACTGCCATGGCACCTATCAGGATACCGTAAGCCCATTTGGCCTGGTTGGTGAAGGAAGCCGACACAGGGTCAGTGGCCATAAACATCATACCGAAGGCAAATCCACCCAGAACCAGGTGCCAGTACCAAGGCATGGCGAACATGGGGTTGGTTTCAGAACCAACCTGATTCAGCAGCAGTGACACGGCAATCATACCAACCATCACGCCGCCGACGATGCGCCAGGAAGCGATACGGGTATAGATGATAACCAGACCACCGAGCAGGATAGCCAGAGTGGAAACTTCACCGACAGAACCAGGAATAAAGCCGAAGAAGGCATCCCACCAGTTCTGGTTGAAGGCGTAGTCCAAGGTACCTGAAGCCGCTTGACTCAGCGCAGTGGCGCCGGAGAAACCGTCGGCAACCACCCAGGAGTTGTCACCGGACATGTTCAACGGATAGGCAAAGAACAGGAAGGCACGACCGGCCAGTGCAGGGTTGAGGAAGTTACGCCCGGTACCACCGAACACCTCCTTGGCCACCACCACACCGAAGCTGATACCCAGTGCCACCATCCACAATGGGATAGTTGCAGGCAGCGTCAGGGCAAACAGCACTGAGGTCACGAAGAAGCCTTCGTTGACTTCATGGCCACGAACCGAGGCGAACAGCACTTCCCAGATACCACCGACCGCGAAGGTCACGGCATATATAGGCAGGAAGAAACAGGCGCCATACCACATCAAGGTGGCCCAGCCGGAATCGGCTGTCAGCTGAGTACCGAAGAGTTCAAACAGACCCACCTGCCAAACATCGGGAGTACCGAAGCCGGCGGCCAGGGCGATTTGCGCCTGCAGACCCACGTTGTACATCCCGACAAACATGGCGGGGAAAGTACAGGCCCAGACGGTAATCATCATACGTTTCAGATCCAGGTTATCGCGCACATGGGTCTTGCCCTTGTTCACTTTACCCGGGGTGTAAAAAATGGTCGCTGCGGCTTCATAGAGCGCATACCACTTCTCGTATTTACCGCCCTTTTCAAATTGCGGTTCAATACGCTCAAGAAAATCTTTCAAGCTCATAAGCCTTCCCTCTCGACGGTCTCCAAGCAGTCACGCAGGTATGAACCATAGTCATACTTACCGGGACATACGAAAGTACACAGTGCCAGGTCTTCTTCATCCAGCTCCAGCGCACCCAATGCTACGGCGCCATCGGTATCACCGGAGATCAGATCACGCAGCAACATAGTGGGCAGAATATCCAGAGGCATCACCCGCTCATAGTTGCCGATAGGCACCATGGCCCGCTCGGAACCACCGGTACTGCTGGTCATATTGAACAGACGGGAAGGACTCAAGTGACCCAGGAAAGCTCGGGTAATGGAGAACTTATCGGCTCCAGGCATTACCCAACCGAAGAACTCTTTCTCTGTACCTTCTTCAATCAGGGTCAACTGCTGGAAGTAGCGTCCCATATAAGCATGGGGACCTGTTGCAGTACGGCCGTTGAGCACAGAACCTGAGATAACCCGAACTTGGCCATCGGCTTCGTCTTGGGTCAGGGCCTGAGTGCTGGCACCCAACAGAGTGCGTACCAAGCGAGGGTTCTTGGCTTTAGGGCCAGTGATGGCCACAACGCGCTGGTTGTTCAGTTCACCTGTGGTAAACAGCTGACCTATCGCGATGACGTCCTGGTAACCCAGGTACCATACGCTGCGACGGGCAGAGGCAGGCATCAAGAAGTGGATATGAGTTCCAGGCAGACCCGCTGGATGGGGACCGGCAAACTCTTCCACTTGGGCATTACCCGCTGGAATGTCTGCTCCTGGTGCTTTACAGACGAAGACTTTGTCTGTCAGTCGGGCCAGTACTTTCAGGCCGTTGACAAAATCGTCTTTATGCTCAGCGATAACAACTTGAGGGTCACCAGCCAGTGGCTGGGTGTCCATGGCTGTCACGAAGATAGCCGCTGCTGTCGCATCCACTGCCGGCACCTTACTGAAAGGACGGGTGCGCAATGCGGTCCACATACCTGATTCAATCAGATTGTCGCGAACCTGCTGCGGTTCCAGAGTATCCAGAGCCTGGGCATCATACTTGGCAAAAGAGACAGCTTCGTCCCCTTCGATCTCTATGACGACTGACTGCAGAACACGTTTGGCGCCGCGGTTGATTTCTAATATTGTGCCACTGGCCAAAGCCGTATATTTGACGCCAGGATTCTTTTTATCTTCAAAAATCACCTGACCTTTTTGCACTTTATCGCCCACTTTGATCTTCATCGTTGGACGTAAGCCAATATACTCTTCACCCAAAGTAGCTACGTGTTTAATGGCTGGGCCATCATGGATAACTTGCTTTGGTCCGCCTGCTAGAGGCAAATCCAATCCTTTCTTAATTGTAATCATATCCACATGCACTACGTTTTGAAGGAAAGACAATGCGCCGCGTTCCTGCTAACCCCCGACTCTCACACAAAAAATCGAGCGTTGAGCTAGCGCAGATTTATCACAGAAATGCGATCGCAATCACGCTGGTCGCGCGCATTTTACCCCAATTGCAACGCTATCGCCACGAAAATTGTAGTGTTTTAACCTGCTTTCAAAGCGACCAAGAGAGAATCGAGCGGAGTTGAACAAGCGGAGATCGCGGCAAGCGGGCGAAAGGCAGGATTTTGTCCTGACTCATAAAGTTATACTTTTCATTTTTAAAGAATTAATCAACCAAATAGTCGAAAATACTTATTTCACCTCCCCGGCCTTACCGGGGAGGCTCTGCTTCAAAATTTCATCCGATAGCCCAGCTGTAAACGTCGGCCAACACTTGCCAACAAGCCGGTGTCATCTTCACGTAACGGGCCCGCGTCATCGAGCAGATCCTCGGCGCGAAAATAGAGCTGATGTTTTGAGTTGAAGTCATAACTCAGCAGCAGATCCAGTTGCATGCTGTCCTTTGCCGTCACCTGAGGGGTAAGGCTTGCCACTTCTGAACGATATATACCCAGAGCCCTGGCCTTAAAGCCGTCCCACTCCAGCCCAACATGAAGACTCAAGGTATGCTCGGGCAACCAGGGCAGCTGTTTATCGGCCATCAGGCAAGGTCCGCTCAGCATAAGACAACCCGAGTGCTGCGCCTTGGCTTGGGTGTAATGGTACTTGAGCCCCATGGGCCAATTGACAGTGCCTGAGTCCAGGCTGTAGTCGAGCGCCAGTTCGGCGCCTTTGACATCCACTTCCCCGAGATTGTATTGATTGAGGCGCAGCGCTGGGTCGCAGAAGCTATTTTCCGTGCAATCAAAATGCAGATTGTCGAAGTCTCGCTGGTACAGGCTCAGTGCACTTTTCAGCCTACCTGACTCAAAGCGGCCACCGAGTTCATATTGCCAGGCTTGCTGGGAGCGTTGCCCCTGGTTGCCGGGGCTCGCCGCCGCCCAGGCTCTGCCGGCACTGATGAACAGGCTCAGTGCCTCCCCGCGCCAACTGAGCTTGGCCGTGGGTAACCATTCACTTTCGGAGAAATCCGCGGCTGAAAGCGGCACTGTTTCGCTACTGCGCTCCAAGCTGACATCTTCATAGCCGACGCCGAGCTCCAGAGTCACGGCCGACCAATTGAGCTCAGCCGTCACCGCCGAGCTCCAGACACTGGCCTTGTCATCAATCCTGACACTCAGACTCTGCGCGGTATCACTCAGTAGTCCACCCTGCCATAACCAAGTCCCCAGGCCGGGGGCCAGCTCGGCCTTGTCTCTGTGCCAGCGGGCACTGTAACTCACCTTGTGGCGACCATATTGAGTAATGGCCTGAGTCTGGATCCCCATAGCTTCGAAGTCATCATCACGGCGAAAGTCGACCAATGAAACAGCGCCGATAGCATCGGCATCCAAGGCCGCCAATTGCTCAAGCACGTCACCTTGAATAAAGGCGCCATTGGCAAAACTCATCTGCAACTGCGAGCTATGATGGCTATGGTAGTAAAGCTCGGTAAACACCCGGGAGCCGGCAGTAGGCTCAACGCGGTGTGACAGCTGATATCTGTGACTGCGGCTCTTGAGCCTATCCTGCGTGGCAGCGCCATACACCAACTCAGGGTTCAGTTGCCAATCGGCAGCCGTCAGCCCCATTCCCGGCAAAAACTGCCGCTGCTGTGAATACTGATACTTGAATTCAGTATGTTGCCGACTGCGGGCACCCGGCAAGCTGTTGGCCGCTATCTTGAAAAGGACCTTGGTCTGGCTGTCGTCTTGCCCCTGCTCGGCGCTTCTCGGCTCCTGCCAGGGTTGCTGGCGCCTGTGGCTCGCCTGTAGCAATACCTTATAGTCATCGGCATCAATAAGACCGCGGCCCTCGGCGCCCCAACCTTTATCTTCATTGCCCTGAAGCCGCACACTCTTGCCCGGAGATTCGTGCAACCCCAGGCTTTGCGTTTCCAAAACACCAAAACTGCCGCTACCGCCATAGAGCAAGCTACCGGCGGCATTGGCCGAGCTGGCAACCAGGGTATCGGGATCCGGCAGTTGCCACAGATAAGGTGCAGAATAAGGTGCCGGCGCCAGATTGACCCTGTCTTCGATAATCGCCATTCCGGAATGGCCGCTGCCACCGCCGCCGCGGATACTGAAACTGCCAGGCAGGGTTGGGATAAGCTCGCCACTGGCGGTCAGTTGCCGCTCGGCCGAGTCATAGTACATGGCATTGATTGCTGCGGGCTCAAAAGCCGGATGATCAGCAGCCAAAGGCTCGGAAGCGTGCGCCCACGGCCCGGCCAAACTCCCGCTCACCAAACCGGCCACTGCACTCAACTTAAGCAAGCCACGCCTCTGACTCATATCCCAATCCCCTATCAGCAGTTACCGCATATTTGATGTTATATTTTTGTAAACTAACTGATTTGCGGACAAAAAAAAAGCGACTTGAGTAAATATCAAGCCGCTTGATTGAGCGAGGTAAGCCGGGCGGGATTTAGAGCTGCTTCAGCAGTTCCTCACTCAACTTGAGATCGTCGTTGCGGTTAACGCTGACACCGGCGGCAATAATATTGCGGGCAATATCCTGCGCCTGCTCCAGAGAATGCATCTGATAGGTACCGCACTGGTATTCGTTCAGCTCAGGAATAGCCTTTTGATCCTGTACCTTGAGCACATCTTCCATGGCTGCCAACCAAGCATCGGCAACCCGGCCTTCTTCCGGTGTCCCGATAAGGCTCATATAAAAGCCGGTGCGGCACCCCATGGGTGAAATATCTATGATCTCCACTCCGTCACCATTGAGGTGATCGCGCATAAAGCCGGCAAACAGGTGTTCCAGAGTATGAATGCCACGCTCGCTGAGAATATCCTTGTTGGGCGCGCAAAAACGCAGGTCAAATACCGTTATGGTATCGCCCTTTGGTGTGCTCATGGTCTTGGCCACCCGCACTGCCGGTGCCTCCATCTTGGTATGGTCCACAGTAAAGCTGTCTAACAATGGCATGGGTATTCTCCCTTGGATGGCAAGCTGGCTTGCACTGTTAAATGGTTTCGCGTCTCAAAGCGCTATTATTACAGCGCCAAAACACAAATGCAGCCCCTGGAGGCGGTTTATCAAGCCAGGACTTTTAACCACGGCACTTGGGCGACTCAGGCACGGCGCTTTGAGCATCCCATTCGGCCTGAGTATAAGTATGCATGGACAGCGCGTGCACGCCATTGGCCAGTTCTTCCGCCAAGGCCTGGTTCACTTCTCTATGGCGAGCCAGCAGACGCTTGCCATCAAAGGCTTCACTGACAATGATCACCTTGAAGTGCGTCTCTGAATTAGGCGGCACATGGTGATTGTGGCTCTCGTTGATGACTTCTATATGACTCGGCGTCAGGGCAAGGCGCAACTTCTGCTCTATGGTCTGGGCAACGGACATGGTAAAACCTGATATAAGCTGTTGGGATTGGCGGCAGGTTACTGCGTCGGCGAACAAAGATCAATCCGACAATTTTCAACCACCAGGAGGATGAAAACCCGGTTTGAGCCGCCGATAGGTGAGATTGAGCCTGGGCTCTGTGAGTTTCAGCCTTCTTGGCAAAGCATGTTGCCACTCCTGCTGCATCGGCCAGCGCATCAACAAGAGATCGCCCGAGTTAAGCCTGAGCCGCAGCTTCTCGCCGCTTTGCTTGTGTCTCAAATCAAAATCGCGCCCGGCGCCCAGACTGATTGAAGCGATATCGGCCCCCTCTGCCAGCTCAGGTTCATCGTCGCTGTGCCAACCCATGGCGTCGCGGCCATCGGCATAACGGTTTACCAGCACGCCGTTGCTGCCAAGCTGCCAATCCCGATCCAGCTTTTGCCTTAGCCGTAACAGATATTTGGGCCAGGGAAGCGCCCTGACCAATAACCCTGAGTAGCGATAATCACAGCCGTGATCGCCAAACCACACCTGAGTACGGGGAATGGCGTGACGCTTACCGAATATTTCAAGCTCGGGGCGAGTCAGGGGATAATGCTCCGCCTCACGCCAAATGGCATCCTGCTGTGCTGGATTGAGATAACCGCGCACCAGCAACATAGGCGGCTGCTCAAACCGCTGCACGCCTGTTGCCGACTCATCAGATGACCCAGGCTCAAGCGCAAACAAGGACTGCTGTATCTCTTTTGAACTCATATTTGAACTCATATTTGAACTCATGGCATTGTTTCTCTGTGGCTTATTGCGTGGCTTATTGCCCGGCTTAAGCCTTCTCTATTACATAATGACCAAGGCAGACTTTCGCAAATATCGCCTTGAGCGCCAGTATTTGCGATAATCCGCGCAAATTCGTCCTTTAAGCCCAGTTATATGACCAGCCAGTTCTCAGCCGCTGATATTCAGCTTACTCTGCACCGCTATCCCGAAGAGCAGGAATCCAACCTCCAGGCCTGGGACGCCGCCGATGAACACCTGCTCAAACAGCTCGCCGAGGAAGAGGCGCCTCAATCTGTGCTTATTATCAACGACAGCTTTGGCGCCCTGCTGTGCGCCATTCGCCAAGGTTACCCAGATGCAAAGGTTCACTGGAGCTCAGATGCCCGCACCTCCCACCTTGGTGCTCGACAAAATCTTGAGAAAAACCATCTCAGCGATGCCGACATTCACTGGCTAAACAGTCGGGAAATGCCAGCTTGTGTACCCGATACCATATTGCTGAAGCTGCCCAAGAACCTCAACTTTTTTGCCTGGCAGCTGACCATGCTGGCCAATATGCTTCCCGCCGGTACCCGGGTATTGATTGGCGCCAAGGCCAAATCCATCAATCAAGCCTTGTTGGCCCTGATTGGCAAACATCTGGGCCAGGCCAGCGCCAGTCTGGCATGGAAAAAGACCCGAGTGATTACCGCCTTCGCCGATGGCCAGGCACGCGAATTGCCGGCCCCCAGCGAGTGGCCCCTTGGCGAATTCGGCCTCAATATCTGTAATCTCAGCAATGTATTTGCCGCCGGCAAACTGGATATCGGCGCCCGTTTGATGTTGGCCAACCTCCCCGAAGGTGAGTTTAGCTCTGTGGTGGACCTGGGCTGCGGCAATGGCGTTTTGGGGCTTGCGGCGGCCAAGCGTTATCCCGAGGCGAGCATTCACTTTGTCGATGACTCAGAGATGGCCGTGGAAAGTGCCAGGCTCAACTGGCAGGGCAATGGCTTTGAAGCCGAACGCGGCCACTTTTATTGGGACGACTGTCTGAGTCATTTGAGCGCCGGTGTCGCACCGGATCTGGTGCTCTGTAACCCGCCGTTTCATCAGGGAGAGGCCATCACAGATCATATTGCCTGGCAGATGTTCCTCGATGCCAGACGGCGTCTGGTGAACGGCGGCATACTGCATGTGGTCGGCAACCGTCACCTGGGCTACCACATCAAGCTCAAGCGCCTGTTCGGCAACTGCAAGACCATAGCCTCCAATGGTAAGTTTGTGATCCTGCAAGCCTCCAAATAAAAAGACAAAAAGAGAGTAAATCTTGTTGCCCCATTCCGGCCCCCTTTGGGAACCCGGAAAGAAACAGGCCGGGAGAGACCCCGGCCTGTATAGTTAAATTTTGTAATTTCAGGCGGCAACTTTGCCGCGTCTGTAACGCAAACCGCCAAGCAGTATCAGACTTACGAGCGCCACCACTGACAGGCTGCCACCGGCATCGACTATCACGGTCGCGCCATCATCTCTGTCCCATTCGCGACTCTCCAGCGGCAAGGCATAGAGGCTATTGCTTTCATAAGAACTTATAGTCGCCACTATGTCACTGTAGCCGGGTTCATAGAGGTCGATCAGCACATCATAGTGATCGCTGGGGTAGCCGCTCTCCAACGTGGTGAGCACTTCAAAGTCATCCTGGGTACTGTCTCCCTGAATGTAGAACACCTCAGTGCTGTAGTAATGCTCCCAGTCACCGCCGTTGCGGCTCAGATAAAGCTCGGCATAAACGGGCACAGACTCGGCCGGATCATTGCCGTAAACATCGGCATCGAAGCGCACCGCAAAGCTGCGATAAAAGCCATCAGAGTCATAATCGTCATAAAGGTAGCTGGCCGCCTCATAAAAGCTGAACTCATGGTAATAGCTGTGGGCCGTAGTGGAGACCATCCGCTGCGGCGCGGCTTGGCTCTCGGGCAGTTTCTGTTTCTTGGCAATCATCTGCTCGCGGGTCATGCGCTCACCGGAAACTTGAGCTCCGGTAGATTGCCACTCCTGCTGCAGTTGCTTGAGCAACTGCCTGTGTTGTGCCGCCCGTAGCTCGGCGCCTGAGCTATCCTGTTCTTCGCTCGGTTGCTGCGCTTCTTGGCCGATGGAGACTTGTCCGCCAACAGGCTCCTTGGCATAGGCTGCAGGCGCACCCCAAAACAGAGCCAAAAACAGCGACAGGCTAAATACAGTGTAAGATAATAATTTCATAGTGCTTCTCCACAGGGCGCATCTCGTGCTTATCCGGGTTTAGGGAAGGTGCGAACAAGTCCCATGTGTGCTCTGCGTCGGCTTACAGGCCTGGA
>NZ_JAPEHY010000052.1:0-20693 GCF_028823715.1 Shewanella sp. K8 | reverse complement strand
TATCCCTTGCAGCTAAACGCGCATGCGCGGTTTCCAAACCTATTATCTACCAGCTGTATTTTTTAACGTTATGAATTTAATAGTATTTTCTAAAATGTTACAGAAATAACGCGCAAACTTAGCTGCAAATTTCCGGCATTTTTCCTAGAACGTCAATAATACTGTATAGAAAATCAGTTCTTAGGCACTTACCATGAGCGCTTCAAGCCCTGCAAATAAGGGCCTTAAAATCAAGGGCCCTAAAACCCAGGTCTTACAAAAAACGTTAAGTAAAGCCATGGCTACCGCACGGGTCCAAACTCTGTTCGTCCCCGCATTCCGCTGAAAACGGAAAAGTGTTGCTTTCGGCCTTAAGCTTAAGAAAGTGCTAAAGCTAAGCGTTTGAATTAGTTATACAATAGCTAGCATTGAATGTGAAAACAATTAGCCAAAGGTCAAGTTTTGACAAATGCAACAAAACCCTGATTTGGTTTGTTTTTGAAGCAGAATTGACTGAGTGTTTGCATTCTTCCCTGTTTTTGACGGTCACAGTCCCACCAGAACTAGAACCAGAGCCTGGAAATTAGGTGTATGTCTGTGAGTATATAAGCAATTTCAAGCAACGCTTTTTTGCAGAATGGCACCGACTTTCCCCCTCGATGTCGCCGACAGCCGTTGGTGCAAATAACGTGGCTAAGGGCGAATACACCTATGAGCACGAGCCCCAGATGGATTTGAGTGCCAAATCCGCGCGGTCGAAATGAAAACCAAGAGAGTCCTCTTGGTCTAGGGGCAAATCGAGGGGCAATGCGCCGCGACTTACTAGTCTCAATCGCGGGCTAGTCAATCGCCGGCTAGTCTCAGTCGCGGGTCGCGATACAATATCTGTTACGGCCGGCGGCCTTGGCGCGATAAAGTGCACGGTCGGCCTGTTCAAACAGTTGATCCTGATTTACTCCGGCGCTCCAGGCGGCTATGCCTATGCTGCAGGCGATGCCGTGGCGGTGAAACAGGGTCTCGTTGGCGAGCATTTCGAGCAGGCGCTCGCTCATACGTACTGCCGACTCCAGATTGCCTTCCACCAATACCACAAACTCGTCGCCACCTATGCGAAAAGCCTGGTCGGCATTGCGGATGCCACACTTAAGCAGCTTGCCGAACTGAGTCAGCACTCTGTCACCAAACTTGTGGCCGAGACTGTCGTTGAGCTGCTTGAAATTATCCAGATCAAGCACCACCAGAGATATCGGGCTGTGAGCCCGTCCGGCTCTGGCGAGCGAGGTACGGATACACTGACCGAAATAGTGGCGGTTGCCAAGCTCGGTCAGGGAATCAAACATCGCCTGCTCCGACATCTGCGAATAGGCGATGGCGTTGAACAGCGGCTGTGACAGCAGGGCTTCTATCTGCTCAAGCTCTGCTTGCTCCACCGGGCTCAACACCCTTTGCAACCGGTAGCGCAGCTTGGCGGTGCCCAGTTTACTGACCAGTTCTCTGCTCACCGTACTTTGAGAAGTACGCCCCCAATGAAATTGATGTCCTTTCAGTCGCAGCTGTACTCCCTGTACCGGCAAATATTGTTGCAGCAGTTTGCCATAGCAGGCAAATACTGTCCGGGGATCGAGACTCGCATGCAACCGCTGAACCGCCTGCAGCAGATCCATCTTGGGACGGATAGCCTGAGGTTGATCAGACAGATACTGATAGTCTTCAGGGTAAAACTCTGTTGCCAGACCAAAGTCCATCATAAATACTCCAATAAGGCAGAACCTTTCACGACTGTTACAATGCAAAATGCGTGCCCGATAGGCTTTTGTCTGATTTGTATATAGATCTCATTGAGTTAAGCTTAGGAGTGTTACAGACAATGTTAATGTGACAAGTATTTGACGCTGGCAAAATAATGAATTGAACCTTAGAGAGCAGGGGAGTGCGCATGGAACATGGATTCTTTATCCAGATCCTCTTGATGCTGGTTATTGCCATAGCGGCGATAGCCTTGCTCAGGCGTATAGGCTTGCCCGCTATTCTGGCCTACCTGCTGACGGGGGTTATCAGCGGTCCTTCCGGATTCAATTGGTTTTCGCAGCACCAGATGCAGTCGGTGGCCGAACTTGGGGTGGTGCTACTCATGTTTACCCTGGGACTGGAGTTTTCTGTACCCAGGCTCTGGGCCATGCGCCGCACTGTATTTGGCCTCGGCAGTGCTCAGGTGGTATTGACCACCTTGCTGGCCATGGGGGCCGGATTACTCTTTATCAGCGACGTGACTCAGGCGCTGGTGATAGGTTCAGTGACAGCCTTGTCTTCCACCGCCATAGTGCTGAAACTGCTCAACGACAAGGGCTGGCTCAAGCGCCGCCATGGCGAACTGTCGGTCAGTGTGTTGCTGTTCCAGGACCTGGCCGTGGTGCCCTTGCTTATTCTGCTGCCTTTGCTTGCCGATGGCAGCGAGCCTTTGACTGCCCTGCAGCTTGGGGCAGCTCTGGGAAAGGGGATCCTGGCTTTTATTGTGCTGATGGCTTTTGGTAAGTGGGCTCTGCCCAAATTGTTTGATGAAGTTGCCCGTTCCCGCTCCAACGAGCTGTTTGTGTTATCGACTCTGGTGGTAGCGCTCTTGACCGGCGCCTTTACCCAGTGGCTGGGGTTGTCCATGGCATTGGGGGCCTTTATGGCCGGGATGCTTCTGGGGGAGAGCCAGTACCGGCGCCAGTTGGAGGCGGATATTCGCCCGTTTCGGGATCTCTTGATGGGACTGTTCTTTATCTCCATAGGTATGTTGCTCGACTTCAGTCTGGTGCTGGCCTATTGGTGGCAAATTTTACTGTTGCTGTTGGCGGTAATTATCGGCAAGACGGCGATAGTCTTTGCCCTGCTGAGGCTGGCTAAAGAGCCTTTCAGGGTGGCCATGTCCACCGGCCTCAGTTTGGCGCAGGTGGGGGAGTTTTCATTCGTGTTGCTGGCCCTGGCGGTGAGTTATCAATTGTTGGCCCCCAGTGTCAGTAACACTTTGGTGATGGTTGCCGTACTGTCGATGGCACTGGCGCCGGCATTGGTGCGTCATAGCATAGACATAGCCAGGCTGCTGCAGGGCCTTAAACCCAGGCCTGAACCGGCAGAAAACCTGCCGCCTTTGGATCCCCAGCAAGATCTGGTTTTGCTGCTGGGTTATGGCCGGGTTGGGCAGACCATAGGGCGGTTTCTCAAGGCCGAAGCTATCCCTTTTATTGCCCTCGACCGGGATCCCTCCCGGGTTGCCGAGGCGCGCCGGGCCGGAGAGCCTGTGTATTTCGGCGATGTTTGTAAGCGCAGTTTGCTCAAACAAGCCAACGTGCGCCACGCCAAGAGTATAGTGCTGACCTTTTGCGAGCAGCCGCAGTTGGAAGAGGCCTTGGTGCTGTGCCGGCAATTGGCGCCCGAGGCGCGGATCATGGTGCGAACCCGGGATGACAGCGAGCTTGAACAACTGGAGCAGGCCGGTGCCAGTCAGGTCATTCCGGAAACTCTGGAAGGCAGCTTGATGCTGGTATCTCAGGTGTTGTATCAGTCAGGGGTACCCTTGTCGCGGATCCTCAAACGGCTGGAGTCGGAGCGGCGCAATCATTATCAGTATCTGCACGGTTTCTTTTCCGGTGAGGAAGCCGACTTCTCTCTCGAATTACTGCATGCAGTGGCTCTGCCAAGAGGCGCCAGCGCCGTGGGAAAATTCAGTGCCGAGATCCCCTGGCAACAGCTCAGGGTGGAACTGAGAGCAGTACGCCGCGGCGGCAGGGAGTACGAGCCGCCGGATGAAGATTGGCAGTTCCGCGCCGGTGATACCTTGCTTATTCGCGGCAAGCCCAGAAGGGTGGAGAAAGCCGAAGTTATTTTGCTTCAAGGCTGATTGCCCGGCCGCTGGCGTTGGTTTTATTTGCACGTTAAATGGGGTACTCTGCGACCTTTGTGGAGCTGAATGCCGGGAAGGACTGCTTGGCTGCATGTTGCAGCGACTTTTCCTGATTAAGCGCAAACCCGAGTGACCTACAAGGAGTTGGCAACCGTGACCCATGACAGTAATGATGGCCTCGATATCTCGTTCGAGGAACTGTTTGAGATTTTGACTTCTACCCAGCAGCTGCTGTTTTGCCGTGATGGCGATGTGCCGCTGATCCTGCCGGTGAATATCGATGGCAATGAAGAGGCCAGTCATTGTTATGCCTACCTTCCCATGATGGAGGAGCAGGAGGCGAGCCGGGTGCTTGCAGAGAATCTTAAACAACCGGCGGATTACTATCTCAAACCTATGCACTGGCAACGGCTTATTCTGACAGCTCATTTCAATGAGGTGCTGTTGCTGGAGCTGGCGGGCAAACTCGTGCTGCCGGTGGAAGATCAGCAAGCCTACCTGAGCTATATGGCAGCGCGCCTCAATGGTGAGGACTGCGTGCTGCGGGTTAACAATGTGGAAATCAGCCCTTGGCTCACCGGAGAGGCCGACGCCTGGGAGCTGGTGGAAGCACTGTTTGCCCGTTACGCCTCACTCAAGGGGATCTGGCTGGCCGACTGTCTGTGGCAACAGCCCGAAGGCAAACCCGGTAAGCTGGTAGTTCTCGACGCCGAGCTGGCCAGCTACGAGATGTCGGCCGCCTTGCAGGATCAGGCCAAGGCGCTGGGCTATACGCTTGTCCAACTGAAAGATTTGACCCTGGATTATCAGCTGGATGCGCTGACCATACTGCCGCCGCTGGTGAGCCGAAGTGAAGCGGGGGAAGTGCGTCTCTATGTCGGTGACCCAAACCAGCCCTTTATTCAGTTTCAGCGCCACCACATAGTGCAAACCACAGTCGACAACCCGGAGAGCGATTCCTATGGTTTACAGCAGGGGGCTGAGAACATAGCCGTTACCACCAATGAGCGGGAGCAAGGCTCCACACCAACCTTTGCCGTGACTCTGGTATCAGTGTTGCTGGTGGTGGCCCTACTCATCTTTTTCGCCTGACTCATGCTTAACTGATATCGAAAAAGGCTTTCAATTCATCAATCTGGCACATGGCATCCTGATAACCCAAATCTATCAGGGCGCCTGTGTAGGCGTTCTCAAACAGCAGATAAGACACAATACTGGTGTCCGACTGGCTGTCTATGCCAATCAAAGCCAGCAGTCGACGAATGGCGAAGGGCATCTCCTGATAGTAACGCTTGGCCAGCTCACTGAGATCTTCACTGGGTTTAATCACCAAGGTATCAATCGGCCTCAAATCCAACTGTTGGCGGCTCTGTTCCGGCACCAGCGCCAGAGTGCTGTTGATGCGCCTGAGCCGCTCCAGATCTGAATTCAGGGTATCGGAAAAGATGGTATCCAGCAGATGACCGGCAATGGTGGCCGTCTTGGGATGATAATCCAGTTCAAGGGGCGTGTTCTTGTGTGGGCTGTCCAGGTTGATCACCATGATCCGCTTGGCGCCCAGATGTATCGGGCTGGACAGCGGCGCCAATTGATGCACTGAGCCATCGCCATAGTAAGACTGGGACAGCTTAATTGAGGGGAACACCAAAGGAATGGCGGAGCTGGCCATCAGGTGCTCTGTGTGCAACCGGGTGCGCTCGCCGCTGCGTCTGGCCCTTTGCCAGTTCTCCAGCTCCTTATGGGCCTGAAAGAAGGTCACGGAGCGCGAGCTGTTGTAGCAGGAGGTGTCAATGCTCAGTGCCATCAGGGAGCCGCCGCGGATGTTGCGATCGATTCGCTCGAAGTTAATCAGCTCATTGAGCAGTTGCCGCAAGGGTTCATTGTCCAGCAAACTGCCGGCGTCGGTATTGACCAGATCTCCCTGCATGCCACGAAGGGCCATCTTGGCCAGGTGTGCCAGCACGCCGGTATTGGAGGCGCGGTAGACTCGCTCAGTGTGGATATTACGCCAGATCCATTCCAGTTTTCTCAGCCCAAGGTGAAAACAGGATGCATGGGTGGCGATGGCGGTACCATTGATGGCGCCGGCCGAAGTGCCGCAAACAATCTTGAATGGAATGGCGTGATTGCGGGGATAAAACTGCACCAATGCCTTGAGCACCCCAACCTGATAGGCCGCCCTGGCACCACCGCCCCCCAATACCAAAGCCCTGCTTTCCGGCACAGCGCCTCCTTTGCTAAAACCCAGAACCATAAGAGAATGCCAAGATATAGTATTGTCGCCACTGCTTGGCTAGCTCAGTTTAACTCTAGCTGGCTTTACAGTGGTCGGAGAAGCAAAAAACCGCCCTGAGGCGGTTTTTTTTAATGATAGCGGATGCTTATCTTATGCGAGCCGGTTTTGGATCTGCTCGAGAATACCACTGGCATCCAGCTTGAGCTCAGTCAGTATCTCTTCCGGTGAGCCGTGCTTGATAAATTCATCCGGCAGGCCAATTTGCAACACAGGCTTGCAGATCCCCTGGCTGGCCAGATACTCGAGCACGCCACTGCCGGCGCCGCCCATGATGGCGTTTTCTTCCACAGTTACCAGCAAGTCGTGATTGGCGGCCAGTTCCCTGATCAAATCTTCATCCAAGGGTTTGACAAAGCGCATATCGGCGACTGTGGCATCCAGGGTTTCGGCGGCTTCCAGGCTGGCAGCCAGGGTAGTGCCGAAGTTGAGAATGGCAATCTGTTTGCCCTGACGTCTGACAAGGCCTTTACCTATCGCCATCGCCGTCATCTCTTCAACCTGCTCGGCGCCGGTCGCACTGCCGCGAGGGTAGCGCACTGCGCTTGGGCCCTTATCGTAGCAGTAGCCGGTGTAAAGCATCTGCCGACATTCGTTTTCATCGGATGGTGCCATTATCACCATGTTGGGTACGCAGCGCAGATAGCTGAGATCGAAGGCCCCCTGATGGGTTGGGCCATCGGCGCCCACAATGCCGCCACGGTCAATGGCAAACAGCACCGGCAGGCGCTGCAGTGCCACATCGTGGATCAACTGATCATAGCCGCGCTGCAGGAAGGTGGAGTAAATGGCCACTACCGGCTTATAGCCTTCACAGGCAAAGCCCGCGCCCAGAGTCACAGCATGTTGCTCGGCGATGGCGGCATCGAAGTATTGCTCGGGGAATTTCTGGGAGAACTCCACCATGCCGGAGCCTTCACGCATGGCCGGGGTGATCCCCAGTACCTTGTCATCCTTGGCGGCGATGTCGCACAGCCATTTGCCGAACACCTGGGAAAAACTGGGTTTTCCCGGCTTGGTGGCCGGCTTGCAAAACAGTGAAGGGTCAAACTTGGGCACCGCATGCCAGCCTATGGGATCTTTCTCTGCCGGCTCATAACCTTTGCCTTTCTTGGTCATGATATGCAGTACCTGTGGCCCCTTGAGGCTGCGCATGTTGCGCAGGGTTTCCACCAGGGCATCCACATCGTGGCCATCGATAGGGCCTATGTAGTTGAATCCCAGCTCTTCAAACAGGGTTCCCGGAACCACCATGCCTTTCAGGTGTTCCTCGGTGCGGCGCGCCATCTCTTTGATGACGGGCATGCCCTTGAGTACCTTCTTGCCGCCTTCACGTATTGTGGTGTAGAAGCGGCCGGACATCAGCTGTGCCAGGTGGTTGTTGAGGGCGCCGACGTTTTCCGAGATAGACATCTCGTTGTCGTTGAGCACCATCAGCATGTCTTTGTGCAGATCGCCGGCGTGGTTCATGGCTTCAAACACCATGCCGCCTGTCATGGCGCCATCGCCTATGACGGCTACCACTTTACGGCCGGCTTGCTCTTTATCGGCGGCGACAGCCATTGCCAGCGCGGCCGAAATCGAGGTGCCCGAGTGACCAACACTGAAGGTGTCGTACTCACTCTCTTCCCGCCAGGGGAAAGGGTGCAGGCCGCCTTTTTGGCGTATGGTAGGCATGCGATCGCGACGACCGGTAAGAATCTTATGCGGGTAGGCCTGATGACCCACATCCCAGACCAGGCGGTCAAACGGGGTGTTGTAGACATAATGCAGCGCCACGGTCAGCTCTACAGTGCCTAACCCTGAAGCAAAGTGACCGCTCGACATGCCCACAGATTTTAATAAAAACTCCCTGAGCTCGTCGGCCAGCTGAGGAAGCAGGCTTTGTGGAAGCTGACGCAGCTCTTCCGGGGTATTGGCCTGTGCCAGCACAGGAAACTGAGTGATATCCAGACTCATAACGAGATACTTTGTCTCTTTTTATACTCTTCGCTCAACGATATAGCGGGCGAATTCGGCAATTAACTGGCTATTGTATGGCAATTTGGCCAGCGCTGATAGTGCATCTTCCAGCAGTTTTTGGGCTGTGGCCTTGGCGCCCTCCAGTCCCAACAGTTTAGGATAGGTACTCTTGTTGGCGTCGAGATCCGACCCCTGGGGCTTACCCAGCTCTTCTGTACTGCCGGTGATATCGAGAATGTCATCCTGTACCTGGAATGCCAGACCTATGGCATCGGCGTATTCCAGCAGTGCCTGCCTTTCATTATCATCGACATCGGCGGCAATTACCGCAAACTCGACGGCGCAGCGGATAAGGGCACCTGTCTTCAATCTGTGCAGGGCGGTGAGCTGCGCAAGGGAGATCTCTTTGTCTGTGGCATTGAGATCCTGGGCCTGGCCGCCGCACATACCGCGGTAGCCGGAGGCTTTGGCCAGCGACTGCACCAGGCGCAGGTGTTGGCGGTCGCTGAGGCCCTCGATATCGCTGCTGATAAGTTCAAAGGCCAAGGTCTGCAAGGCATCACCGGCCAGAATGGCGGTGGCTTCGTCAAAGGCGATATGCACGGTTGGCTGACCGCGGCGCAGGGCATCGTCGTCCATGGCCGGCAGATCGTCATGGATCAGCGAGTAAGCGTGAATACATTCTATGGCGGCGGCGCAATCATCGAGGCGCTCAAGGGGAACGCCGAGCATCTCGCCCACAGAGTAAACCAGAAACGGCCGAATACGTTTACCGCCCAGCAGGGCACCATGTCGCATGGCAGCCTTGAGTTTGGGCTCGGTATCATCCAGGGTGTCCAGAATGGTGCCAATCCTTTGATTGACTCTCTGCTGGTATTGGTTAATAGCTTGGGTTAACACTCACTCACCCTCGACATCAAATGGGCTCAATGGCGCCTGGGGATCCTGGGCCAGCAGTATGGCAACTTTCTGTTGCGCCTGTTCCAGTTTAGCCTGGCTGCTGCGCACCAGACCTATGCCACGCTCGAACTGTTTGAGAGCATCGTCCAGCGATACTTCACCGCGTTCCAGCTCGGCGACTATGCGTTCCAGTTCGTTGAGAGATTCTTCAAAGCTCAGATTTTCGGGTTTTTTAGCCACATCGGTTTCCTTGGTGCACCTTGGTTGCCGGCCCATTCCTGCGACCTGATTGTCACGGTGCAAAGGTATAAGGGGAGGGGATTGGCTGCAGGTGTCTTGGCGTTATGTTCAGCGTGACACAAGGTATATCAGGGCGCGATAAGGGTCAAATTGAAGCGCCCGTTATTTGCTCAACAGCACGCTTTGTCGCTGATTTTTTTTGGAGAAAATTAAAATCTTCCTAAACTTGCCTAAGCCCTGTCCGATAACTCAAAATAGAAACTGTTGAAAATTATCATATTCATCTCCTGCGAATAGCCAAGATCCTATATCACCCTTTGAGGCGGATCGGCTTGTATGGGATAGAGATCCCGGCCACACTGTGTCGGGTCTGCTTTAGAGGTGAGGAGCCACTGTGGATTTAGCAACCCTGATAGGACTGGTAGGTGCTTTTGCTTTTATTATCATGGCAATGGTCAGCAGTGGCGGCATTGCAATCTTTATTGATGTGCCTTCGGTATTGATTGTGATGGTAGGTTCGCTGTTTGTGGTGATGATGAAATTCAACCTCAAGCAGTTTTTGGGGGCGGTCAAGATTGCCGCCAAGGCGTTTATGTTCAAACTGGACAAACCCGAAGAGTTGATTGAACAGTCGGTCACCATGGCCGACGCCGCCCGCAAAGGGGGCTTCCTGGCGCTGGAAGAGGCGCAAATTTCCAACAGTTTTATGCAAAAAGCGGTCGACATGCTGGTGGACGGCCACGACGGCGATGTGGTGCGTGAAGCACTGGAGAAGGATATTCAGCTGACCGAAGAGCGCCACAAGGCGGGGATCAGTATCTTCAAGGCGCTGGGTGATGTGGCGCCGGCTATGGGCATGATAGGTACCCTGATTGGTCTGGTGGCCATGTTGTCCAACATGGATGACCCTAAATCCATCGGCCCGGCAATGGCGGTGGCCTTGCTGACCACCTTGTACGGTGCGGTTATTGCCAACATGGTGGCGATTCCGATTGCCGATAAGCTGGCGCTGCGGATGAACGAAGAGATGCTCAACCGCAACCTGATTATGGACGCTGTACTGGCGATTCAGGATGGCCAGAACCCCAGGGTGATTGAGGGCTTCCTCAAAAATTACCTGTCTGAGAAGCAGCGCAAAATAGATACAACGGACGGAGAGTAACACTATGGCCAAGCCCAAGTGTGATTGTCCGCCACCCGGCGCACCCATGTGGCTGGCAACCTTTGCCGACCTGATGTCGCTGCTGATGTGTTTCTTCGTGTTGCTGCTGGCCTTCTCCGAAATGGATGTCATGAAGTTCAAACAGATAGCCGGCTCGATGAAATACGCCTTCGGGGTGCAGAACAAGGTTGAAGTGAAAGATATTCCCAAAGGCACCTCAGTGATTGCGCTGGAGTTCCGCCCCGGACGCCCGGATCCCACCCCGATTGAAATAATCAACCAGCAAACCAACGAGATGACCCAGCAGATCCTCGAGTATCAGGAAGGGGATGACGACAGTGCCGGTGGCGTGCAGCAGCAAAGGGGCGAGCAGCGTGGCGGCGAGGCTTCGGCCACGGCGCAGGAGCAGGCCGAAGACAAGAAGACCCAGGAACAGCAGGCGGCTCAGGATCAGATTAACGAGCAGGTCAAGAAGATGGCCGAGGCGCTCAACAAAGAGATAGTGGACGGCGCTATTGAAATCGAGTCTCTGGGGCAGCAGATTATCATCCGTATTCGGGAGAAGGGCGCCTTTGCCTCAGGTTCGGGGTTCCTGCAACCCAGGTTCAAACCTGTGGTGCAGGCGGTTGGCGAGCTACTCAAAGATGTACCCGGGATAATCACAGTCTCCGGCCACACGGATGACATGCAGATAAGCAATGAGCTGTACAGCTCCAACTGGGACCTGTCCAGCCAGCGGGCGGTGGCAGTGGCCCACGAATTGGTCAAGGTGCCCGGCTTTGATGCCAGCAGAATGAAAGTGGTGGGCATGGCTTCCACTGCGCCTTTGGTGCCCAACGACTCGCCGGAGAATCGCGCCCGTAACCGCAGGGTGGAAATCTCCATTGAGCAGGGCAAGGCCAAAGAGTCTGATGAGATTGAAGTCGATCCCAATCTTTGATGGCGCAGTATCATCAGAATCAGAGCAGCCTGAAAACGGCTGCTTTTTTTATGCTTCTGCAATCCGGGCACGGCTTTGGAGTGGCAAATCTCTGTGCCAGCTAGCGGGTCTTTGTTATAATCCCACGATTGCTGTTTGAACTTTTTTTCCTCGGGATCCCCATGAAGTTTATCGTAAAGCTGTATCCAGAAATCATGATGAAGAGCAAACCGGTAAGAATGCGTTTTACCAAGATGCTCGAGTCCAATATCCGCAATGTACTCAAAAAAGTGGATGAAGACGCTGCCGTTACCCGCCAGTGGGATCGGATTATGGTGCAGGTTCCCAAAGACAAACCCCAGCTAAAACAAGTTTTTGCCGAGCGTCTGGCTTGTATTCCCGGGATTTCTACCATCAGCCAGGTCAATGAATACAGCTTTGAAACCGTTGATGATATCTACCAGCATGCGCTCAAGGTGTATGCCGACGAGCTGGCGGGTAAGACCTTCTGTGTCCGCGCCAAGCGCAGCGGCAAGCACGACTTCAGTTCGCAGGATGTGGAGCGTTACGTAGGTGGTGGCCTGAACCAGTTTACCGAAGCGGCCGGTGTGCGCCTCAAAGACCCGGATATGACCATTAATCTGGAGATCAACAACGACAAACTCTACCTGGTGGAGAAGAAGATCCCCGGACTTGGTGGATTTCCGATCGCGACCCAGGAAGATGTGCTGTCCTTGATCTCCGGCGGTTTTGATTCAGGGGTGTCCAGTTTCCAATTTATCAAAAAGGGTTCCCGTACCCACTACTGCTTCTTCAACCTGGGCGGTGCCCAGCACGAAATAGGGGTCAAGCAGGTGGCGCACCATTTGTGGAAGACCTATGGCGAGTCGCATAAAGTCAAGTTTGTGACCGTTCCCTTTGAGCCCGTAGTGGCCGAAATCCTCGAGCGTATAGACAATGGCTTGATGGGCGTCATACTCAAGCGGATGATGATGCGCGCCGCCGCCAGGGTGGCGGAACGTATGGGGGTTCAGGCACTGGTCACAGGTGAGAGCCTGGGACAGGTATCCAGCCAAACCTTGACCAACCTCAATGTGATTGACCGCTGTGTCGATACCCTGATCCTCAGACCTTTGATCACCATGGACAAGCAGGACATCATCAACGAGAGCCGCAAGATAGGTACGGAAGACTTTGCCAAGTCCATGCCTGAATACTGCGGCGTGATTTCACAAAAACCCACGGTCAAGGCGGTGTTGTCCAAGGTTGAAGCCGAGGAAACCAAGTTTTCCGAAGATCTGCTGGACCGGATCATCGCCGATGCCGTGGTCATGGATATTCGGGAGATAGCAACCGACATGGATACCAAAGTAACGGAAACCGAAACCGTCGCCAGTGTCGGTCAGGGGGAAGTGGTGCTGGATATCAGGGCGCCGGAAGAGGAAGAGAGCAAGCCGCTGCAACTGGAAGGTGTCGAGATAGTTCATATTCCTTTCTTCAAGTTGGCCAGCGCCTTTGCCGAGCTCGATAGCAGCAAGACCTATCTGCTCTATTGCGATCGCGGCGTTATGAGTAAACTGCAGGCGCTCTACCTTCAGGAGCAAGGGCACGGTAACGTCAAGGTTTACCGCCCCTGATAAACAAAAAGCCGCCTCTCTCGAAGCGGCTTTTTTGCTGCTGACGCTCAGCGAAATCCAATGGGACTCAGTTAAGCTGAACCTTTGATGGACTGGCTGCAGCGTCTTCGGCCAACAGCAGTGTCGGCTCGTCCAGCGCATGGGTTCTGAGCTCTTCGCTGTTGGCGGCAATGTTACGGCTCAGCTCCTGCTCAAGCAGTTTAAAGTCTATCTGCACCGCAGGGGCTTCGACAGCAACTCGTGGCAGAGGACGAGTTTGCGCCGGTGCAGAAAGACTTTCCGCAGCCACGGCGCTGGTGCTCATGCCAAACAGCAGGAGCACAAAAGCGGATTTAAAGTTCAACATGGGATGCCTCCGGGTGAGAACGGGCACTGAGTGCCAGTGTCAGACCTTCCCTTCGACTGCTCAGAGATTGTCTGAATATTCAACTTTTCGGCGCAAAATTTAACCAAAAGCGCTGGCTTTAACAAACGATAAAATGTAACAATCTGGATTAGAAAAACTAATTAAAAAATGAGAAGTGGATCACTATGTCAAAACGACTCCCTCCGCTGAATGCGGTCAAGGCGTTCGAGGCAGCAGCAAGGCATTTGAGCTTTACCCGCGCCGCCGAAGAACTGTTCGTTACCCAGGCCGCAGTGAGTCATCAGATCAAGGCGCTGGAAGACTTTCTGGGATTAAAATTATTTCGCCGAAAGAACCGCTCGCTGCTACTGACCGAAGAGGGGCAAAGCTACTTCCTCGATATCAAGGATATTTTTACCCAACTGTCGGATGCCACTGACCGGCTGCTGGCTCGTAGCGCCGTGGGTTCCTTGACCGTCAGCATGTCGCCCAGCTTTGCCATTCAGTGGCTGGTGCCGCGTCTGGCAAAATTCAGTGAGAAGAATCCCGATATCGATGTGCGGATCAAGGCGGTGGATGCCGAGTTCAGCGCCTTGTCCGACGATGTGGATGTGGCAATTTACTATGGTCAGGGTAACTGGCCCGGGCTCAGGGCCGACAAACTGCGCAACGAAGTGTTGATCCCCGTATGCTCGCCAATGCTGCTCAACGGCCCCAAGCCATTGGAAAAGCCTGCCGATCTTAAATATCATACCCTGCTGCACGATATGAGCCGTCATGATTGGCAGGCCTGGTTCCGCCAATGCGGCGTAACGGATGTCAATGTGAACCAGGGGCCGATATTCAGCCACTCATCTCTGGTACTGCAGGCCGCGGCCCATGGCCAGGGGGTTGCTCTGGGCTACAGCGTGCTCGCCCGCCCCGACATCAAGGCCGGGCGTTTGGTCTGTCCGTTCCAAGAGGTTCTGGTCAGCAAAGATGCCTATTATCTGGTGTGCCAGCAAAAGCATGCCGAGTTAGGTAAAATCATCGCGTTCCGCGAATGGATGCTGGATATGTTTGCTGAGGAGTCGCGTAGTGAATTGTTGCCGGGATAAGTCGGTAACACGCTTCTCTGCATATACAGGAAGGCACTACAAATAAGTGAAAGCTTGCAGTTTATAGGGAACTTTGATGGAACTGGCTTACATAAACGAAAACACGGAAGAGAGTGATGCCATGTTTAGTTGCTCTGATAACAGAGAGCACCTGTACGAAGACATGGACTACATTCCAGTGAGCGCATTGAGTGCGGTTATTTGGGAGGACGAAGACAGTTATTCAGAAGCAGTTTTCGATATCACAAACTCAGGGGATTTAAGCGTTACCAAACCTATAGCAGACGTTTTTATGAGCTTTGACCCATATGGCGTCGCTTTTTTGCCCAATAGATTACAGTGCATGGATGGTCTGTCGACTCAGCAGCGATATATTATCGCGATAAATAACGAGTTGGATGTATTGGATGAAGACAAGTCAGTTATAAAAAACGTTATCAGGCATTATGATCCCAAAAAGCACGGCTACGATGTGCCATTGGAAGAGCAGAAGCCTTTTCATTCAATCATAGTTAGTAAATTGTATCTTGACCGAGAAAAGCTCGAGTCTTATCCCATGAACCGCAGACACATTTTCAGGGTTAAAGGTACCAATAACTTTTTCTTTTCTTCAGAAGTATATGATGAGCTCTATAATATCGCTCTACAGGGGTTAGCTTGTGGACTGACCGCTTTTAAGTTTGATGTCGATGATGAAGCACCAAGGAGATAATAGTAAGTGAAAGATGAATACTCGATACTCACTAAACAAAATATGGATACTTTCCCATTCCAACAAACACCTGCACCAGTAGGTGCTGCAGCACCGGATCTGTTATTGGAAATGACCTTTTCTCCAAAGCTGTTCATTATTGGTGATATAGCATCCAAACTGGAGCCATTGGTGCAGCATGGTGTTGAATGGCTGGATGCTCGTGTTGACAATTCGCCAAGTCAACCTTCGGATGAACAACTCGAGGTATATGACAACTATCGAATGCCTTATATCCAGCAGACGTACAGATTGACGGATAAAGAAAAGCAATTTGGTAAGTTGAATTGGTTAGATACTGACTCGACAGAGTTCGATTTTTCTAAGCTGGAAAATATTCCTGTGGAACAAAGGTTAATATTTAAACTGGAAGAGGACTTTGGCTTGGTGTTTATTCATCAAAGTGTGATTGATTTATTGAAAAAACATGTAAAAACGGTATGGGTAAGAGATATATAATTACCGCTTGGTCGTTTTTTAACGCTACTTTTTTAATAAATTGATTTGTCAGGGAAGTACGGTATTTAATATTGTGGTTTATTCGAACCCAAGCATGAAAATTATTGTATCTTCGGACAGGGCTGATGATGAATTTGAATACTAACTGGTTGCTGGATAAAGGTAAGGACAGTGACACTCTGGTGTTGTTCGCCCATGGCGCCGGTGCCGATATGCACAGCGACTTTATGGCAGATTATGCCACGCTGTTGTCCGCCAGCGGCCCGAGCGTGCTGAGGTTTAACTTTCCTTACATGGTCAAGCGCGGCGAGGATGGCAAGCGGCGCCCGCCGGACCGGGCACCTGCGCTGTTGCAGTCCTTCGAGCAGACCTTGGCAGCAGCGGTTGCCGAGTTTGCGCCCAAGCGACTATTTTTGATGGGCAAATCCATGGGCGGGCGGATGGCGGCCATGCTGGCGGCCAATGATAAACTGGCGATGACCCCCAGCGGCGTTATCTGTCTTGGTTATCCGTTTTTGCCGCCGAAGAAGACCGAGCCCAGACTTGAGCCCTTGTGGGAGTGTGCCTCGCCTCTGCTTATTTTGCAGGGCGAGCGCGACAGTTTCGGCAAGCGCGAGCAGTTGGCCTCCTGGGCGCTGCCCGAGCAGGCCAAAGTACGCTTTATTACCGACGGAGATCATAGTTTTGTGCCGCGCAAGTCGTCCGGAACGGATCTTAAGGCTAACCTGCAGGATGCCGTGAAAGAATCACTTTTATTTATCGGGAGTTAGTTATGCGTAAGGGGTTATTGTTACTGGCGGCTATCAGTGGTTTCTTTGCCGTTGCACTGGGAGCTTTTGGCGCCCATGGACTCAAGACCATTGCACCTGCCGAGTTGATCGCCATATTCAACCTGGGGGTTGAATATCAGTTCTATCACACCTTTGGTTTGATCACCCTGGCCTTTGCCGGTCACTGGTTCAAGTCGCGTCTGATTGACTGGGCGGCGGGGCTGTTTATCGCCGGAATCTTTATGTTCTCCGGCTCGTTGTATCTGTATGCCTTGACCGGCACCAAGTGGCTGGGCATGGTAACCCCTCTCGGCGGCAGCTGCTTCCTGGTAGGCTGGTTATTGTTGGCGGCAGCGGTATGGCGCCACCGCATGGATGAAACCGGGCTATAAGTCTGGTTGGCTAAAGCCATTATTTACTAAAGCCATTGTTTACTAAAGCCATTGTTTGCTTAAAACTGTCACCTGAAGAGATAGCCCTCTAGAGAGATAGCTATTTAAAGAGATGGCTATTTAAGTAGATAGTCCGCAGGCCTGCCCTGGTAAACACCCGCCCAAGTGGCGGGTGTTTTGTTCCCAATTGCCGAAGGGCAGGGTGAATGGGCCGATACGCGCTGCAGGCCGAGGTCAATTTAGCCTGAGCTTTCTTACAAGCCTGGCATGCTTGGCTTTTCATTCTCACCGAGTCAGGCAACTCCTGCGCACAATGCTATGGTATACTCGCGCCTTCGCCAGTTGCCGGAGGCTTTCCGGTAAGATTCACTGTTTGGAAATACCAATGAACAACCTGTTTCTGTTTTGTCGTGCCGGCTATGAAAAAGAGTGCGCGGCCGAGATCCAAAATCGGGCGGCACTGCTCAATGTCGGTGGTTTCGTCAAGGCCAATAACAACGATGCCTATGTGATCTTTCAATGTTTTGCCGAAGGGGAAGCCGACACCCTGGCACAGGAACTGGCGCTGGACTCATTGATCTTCGCCCGGCAGATGTTTGTCTGCGGCGATCTGCTCAGTGACCTGCCCCCCGAAGACAGGGTAGGGCCAATTACCGCCGCACTTGAAGATATCAGCAGGGGCGGTGAACTCAGGGTCGAAACACCGGATACCAACGAAGCCAAAGAGCTGCTCACCTTCTGCCGCAAGTTTACCGTGCCGCTGCGTCAGTCTTTGAAACAGAGCGGTACTCTGCTGGCCAAGGAAAACCCCAAGCGGCCGATAATCCATGTGTGCTTTGTGGCACCGGGCAAGGCGTTCGCCGGTTATTCCTACAGCCATAACTCGTCACCGTTTTTTATGGGGATCCCCAGGCTCAAGTTTCCCGCCGATGCGCCCAGCCGCTCGACTTTGAAACTGGATGAGGCCTTCAATCACTTTATTCCCGAGCCGCAGCGGGAAGAGCGTTTGCGCAGCGGCCTCAACGCCGTGGATCTCGGCGCCTGTCCCGGCGGCTGGACCTATCAGTTGGTGCGCCGCGGCATGTTTGTATCGGCCGTCGACAATGGCCCCATGGATGCAGGATTGATGGAAACCGGCCAGGTAACTCACTTCCAGGCCGACGGTTTCCGTTTCGAGCCCAAGCGCAAGAACATCTATTGGCTGGTGTGTGACATGGTGGAAAAACCGGCCAGGGTGGCCGAGCTGATGGAAGCCTGGACCATCAATGGCTGGTTCAAAGAGGCTATCTTTAACCTGAAACTGCCGATGAAGAGCCGTTATAAAGAGGTGAGCACCATATTGGAAAATATGCAGGCCATTCTCAAAGAAAACGGCATCACAGAGTTTAAGCTGGCCTGTAAACACCTCTATCACGACAGGGATGAAGTGACTGTGCACCTGTGGCTGCGGCCCAACTCTCCTTGGTGAGTTGGTACTCGAGGCCCCAAGCGGGCCTTGATGCTTTTCAGCTCAAGGCCAACTGCTGTAGCACGGCATCCGGGATGTCATACTGGCCGCAAACCCACTCAAGATTGCCGTCAACAAAGCCGAGTAGCTCCCGGGTCAACATCAGGTTATAGACGGCATCGGCCACTAGGCTAACGTACTCGGCTTTCTTTCTCGGTGACAAGTGATGGTGGCGCCGGTAATCCTGCAGTGCTTGTTCCAGCTTCTTGCCGGCAACGCCTAGGGAACCGGCTTGTTCCCGCATCAATTCCTGTTCCAGCAGACTCTGCTGTTGCTGCTTTAGTTCACTCAGTTTTGAGGCTGACACCCGCTACTCCTCTGGCTGCTTGTCCTGTTTTTAAGTGTGTGCCCCTGATAATGGATCAACAAGTCGATGTCGGCGAAATGTTCGCTGGCGCACAAAAATCTGCTCTCAAATGACCATGCAACTCTTACTTGGGTGCTTGCAGCCATTTAAGCTTGGTAAATATTGAGTTGTATCACGCAACTAAAAAACTTTTAAGGTGTAATCTGCCGCGGTTCCTGCTACTAAATAAGTTCTGTTTCTTGATATGAGTCTGCGGATAGAAGTAATGCAGTTTTCCAAGTTTGGTGACAAGTTTAACCGTTATACAGGTATCACCCAGTTGATGGATGATCTCAACGAAGGGCTACGCACTCCGGGGGCGATTATGCTGGGTGGCGGTAACCCGGCGGCCATCCCCTCCATGCTGGACTATTTTACCGAGCTTAGTGCCGATATGTTGGCCAAGGGCGAGTTGCTCGCGGCCATGACCAACTATGATGGCCCGCAGGGAAAAGATGTCTTTCTCAATGCCTTGGCCAAGCTGCTGAACGATACCTACGGTTGGTCGCTAACCAAAAACAATATCAGCCTCACCAACGGCAGCCAGAGCTCCTTTTTCGCGCTGTTTAACCTGTTTGCCGGTACTACTGCCGAGGGGCAAAAACGCAAGATCTTACTGCCGCTGGCTCCGGAGTATATTGGCTACAGTGATGCCGGTCTGGAAGACGAACTGTTTCGTACCTTCAAGCCGGAAATTACCAAGCTGGATGGCGGCTTGTTCAAATACCACATCGACTTTGAAAGGCTTAAAGTCGATGCCGATATCGGCGCCATTTGTGTTTCACGGCCGACTAACCCCACAGGCAATGTGCTGACCGATGAAGAGGTTGATAAGCTGGATAAGCTGGCAAGAGCGCACGAGATCCCGCTGATCCTCGACTGCGCCTATGGCTCACCTTTCCCCAATATTCTGTTTGAGGATGTGACTCCTTTCTGGAACGACAACACTGTGCTGTGCATGAGTCTCTCCAAGCTGGGGCTGCCGGGACTGCGCTGCGGCATAGTGATAGCCAACGAAGCCATCACCCAGGCGCTGACCAATATCAACGGTATTATTTCACTGGCACCGGGCAGCATGGGCCCGGCGATGGCGACAGAGATGATAGCCCGTGGTGATATGCTGCGGCTCGGCAATGAAGTGGTGCGGCCTTTCTATCTGCAGCGGGCGCAGCAAACCGTGGCCATGCTGCAACAGGCTCTGCCGGACTCCAGATTCAGAATTCATAAACCCGAGGGTGCGATTTTCCTCTGGCTCTGGTTTGAAGGCCTGCCCATCAGTGCCATGGAACTCTATCGACGCCTGAAAGCCAGGGGCGTGTTGGTGGTGCCAGGAGAGTACTTCTTCTTCGGACTGGCCGAAGAGTGGCCACACGCCGGTGAGTGTATTCGGATGAACTATGTGCAACAACCTGAATTGATGCGCCGCGGCATTGAAATCATCGCCGAAGAGGTTAATAAGGCCTGGGCACAGCTTGGTTGAAACCAAGGCTACTATCGCAGAGTTGCTTGCTGTGAGTTTTAAGCAACTCTGCTACGGCATATGGATCATATTTCGCTTCAGTCTCAGAGGAGTCCATCTCCTACGGCGCACTTCGCACAGGCGTATGTCTGTTGGTACGTCAAAAGTTTAAACCAAATCCACCATTACAGAATGACACCAATTCCCCCGCGCTGTCGCCAAGAGTCAGGGATGGCGAACAGGCCGTTGTGCATGAATGTACTTGCTTCACGATTAGGGCGCTGGCACAGCTGCTAACATAGCTTTTAGCTCGAAATAGCCAAATAACATAGGTTGGGCTTCCGGTTATGACTGTTTCTTATTGCCTGCCGCAGGCTTATGCACAGGCGATCCTGTGACTCGCTGCAAGTACATATATGTACACCTCGATCATATCAACGCTTTTATGGGTAACAGAAGTAATACTGCGTACGTATATCCGACCTGTTTATGAGGACCTTTATCCTCTGGCCTTAATGAGAACCGCGCCCTTGTGCATATCATCCCTCCGGAATCAAAGTTCCTTGTACTTGAGCTGCTTTACAAAGG
>NZ_JAPEHY010000051.1:0-22103 GCF_028823715.1 Shewanella sp. K8 | reverse complement strand
GGGAAAATACGCAAGCCTTCCTTGATCCTTAAATCACTAAATAGAACTGGCGTTAACTCAGCTTCATCTCTCGCCATACGGATAAATTTTTTGGGGCTGTCAACCTCGCCCGCAGAGATGAATGCATTTAGTTCTTGAATGTTGTCTTTCGAGACAGCGGGCTTTTTCTGGTAATGAGGGATAAGCAAATAGTTATTTAGATCGCCAAATATTTGGATTAGTTCACCTGCACTTATTGAATCTCCAATTTCCTTGATCTTGTCCGAAACCAGATTTGTTTTAATTTGAAACTCTTCTAAATTTCTATTTTCGGAAATAACTAAGATGTGACCATTGTCTAGGTTAATTTCAATGCCGGGGAAAACGATACAGTCTAAAGCGGCTTCGATCTTATGGAATTGTCCAAGATCGAAAATATCGTGATTTGTTATCGCTACCGCATCAAGTTCAGCAGAGTTAACGTACTCGATAAACTTGTCTAACGAAAATGTAAAATCCGCATCACTGACCGTAGGTATTGTGTGCAAGTGAAGATCAATTTTCTTCAATGGTTTCTCCAAAATCGGCTATATGAAGATGTAAATCCTTCTCTTCATTGAAAAAATTTTACACAAAGGTATCCCGTGTACGATGCCGTATAACAGCTGTATAGCACGCATGCGCGTTTTAGTCCTCGGAGGAGTGTAAACGCGCATCGCTATCTGTTTGTATTAGCTGGATATAATACAATTTAGTCCAAATATCCCTTGCAGCTAAACGCGCATGCGCGGTTTCCAAACCTACTATCTACCCGTTTCACTTTTTAACTATATGAATTTAATAATATTTTTTAAAGCGTTACGGAAATAACGCGCAACCTTAGCTGCAACTTCCCGGCATTTTGTCCAGAACGCCAATAATACTGTATAAAAAATCAGTTCTGAGGCGCTTACCATGAGCGCTTCAAGCCCTGCAACCAAGCGCTTTAAAACTAAGTGCCTTAAAACCAAGCCCCCTAAAACCCAGGCCCTACAAAAAGCGTTTAGTAAAGCCATGGCTACCGCACGGGCGCGACATGCTGTTCGTCCCTGAATACCGTTACAAACGGAAAAGTATCGTTGTCGCAGAGCTTTCGCTTAAGAATAAGCTAAAGCTAAGCGTTTGAATTGGTTATACAATACCCAGTACTTAATTTGAAAACAATTAGCCAAAGGTCAAGTTTTTAGCAAAGGTTATAAAACCCTGATTTTGTGGGGGTTGACAACATAATTCGCCATGAAAACAACTGTGCCCGGCAAATCATATGAGCAATATTCCAATTGATTGCCTCGCTTAAATTGCCGGTTTCAGTGCTTGATGGCCGGGGGAACTATTTAGGAGCCTTGGAGTGGCCGGGTGACTTGCTTAATGGCGGGGGGCAGTTGTTATCGCCGGTCAATATGGCTAAATCCGCTTGGGTTTGTGTGCTCGTTGAAAACGGCTACCGGGATAGGCATGAACGGGAACTGGCATGGGGAGGGCGATTAAAGCTGCTGCCAGATAAGCTTTTCTATGTTAACCTTGCGTTGTTTAAGGAGTTTATTGTCGTTTTGCCTCTGGCAAATAGTAAAATTTCAACTTGTATTCAGGGATGAAAAATGCAAATACGTTTGGCTACTGAAATGGATTTGGAACAACTGGTCCTGCTGTTTGACGAGTATCGGCAGGAACTGGGGCAGGGCTCGGATCTGAGTCGTTGCCGTGAATTTTTACGGGCCCGCTTACTGGAAAACGATTCGATGATCTTCATCGCCACCGAGGGTGATTATCCGGTGGCCTTCACTCAGGTTTTTCCCTCATTCTCCTCCTTGTTGCTAAAGCCTTTATGGTATCTGGATGATCTTTTCGTATTGCCCGATTACCGTGGTCAGGGCATTGCCAAAGAGCTGACTTGCCGAGCCCGAACTTTGGCTCAGGATGCCAAGGTGCTGGCGGTCAAGCGTGAATTTGGCGAACTGTCTCAACAAGTCGAGACAGATGGCACAGAGCAAGGTCTGTATCACGCACTACTTTAATCTGCTGCCCCCTGTTTGCTACCATTAGCGGGTTTTAATTTCAGGGGATTTCAGATTGAAAACAGCAGTACAACAGACACCTGTGCTCGACAAGAGCGCCGTTACCAACCTCTTGGCGCTGGCCATTATGCTTACCGGCTATGGCATGCACTCTGATGTGTTATTCAACATCGGCCTGTTTGCCGTATCCGGCGCCATTACCAACTGGCTGGCGGTGCATATGTTGTTTGAAAAAGTACCGGGTCTCTATGGTTCAGGGGTGATCCCGGCCCGTTTCGAACAGTTCAAGCAAGCTATCAGCGAGCTGATGATGGAGCAGTTCTTCTCTGAGGCCAACATAGACCGTTTCCTGTCGACCCGCTCCGACAAACAGAGCCTGGATCTGTCCGGCGTTATCGGCAAGGTGGACTTGGCTCCAGCCTTCGATGCTTTGGTGGCCACGGTTGCCCAATCTTCATTGGGTGGTATGTTATCCATGTTTGGCGGTGAAGAAGCGCTCACCCCACTCAAGCAACCCTTTATCGAAAAGATGCAGCAATCTCTGGCAGATATTGCCAAGAGCGATGATTTTTACGAGCTGCTCAAGGGCGAACTGGAACAGCCCGGGGTGATGGCGGATATGCGTAGCCAAATTCAGGATATTGTCGAGCAGCGGCTGGCCGAGCTTACGCCGCAGTTGGTCAAGGAGATGGTGCAGCAGATGATTAAAACTCACCTGGGCTGGTTGGTTGTCTGGGGCGGTGTCTTTGGCGGTCTGATAGGGCTGGCCAGTGTAACGCTGCAGCGCTTGCTATAACTATGACAAGCCTGCTTGAGCGATAGCTCCGGCCCAAGTTTCAGCCGCCCAAAATAATAAGTACTTAAGTATCACAGCAATCAAGTCGCCCAAGCGGCGGGGGGAAAGCCATGGCGTTACATCATAGGATTAATTATCTTGAACTTCCCGCCCGGGAGCTGGAAGCCACCAAGGCGTTTTTTCAGGCGGTGTTTGGCTGGGGCTTTGTTGATTACGGCCCGGATTACAGCTGCTTTAGCCAGGCCGGGATCGATGGAGGTTTTTTTCGCTCATCACTGAGCTTTGATACCCTCAACGGCAGCCCCTTGTTGGTGATTTACTCAAATGATCTGAACGCCAGTCTGGAGGCCGTCAAGACTCATGGCGGTGAGATCTGCAAAGATATTTTCAGTTTTCCCGGTGGCCGGCGCTTTCATTTCCGCTGCCCGAGCCAAAATGAGTATGCCGTCTGGTCTGAATAGACCCAGACGCTTCTGCCTTTAACAAGGAAGGATTATGCCTCACTGTATTATTGAGTATTCGGCGCCCCTGGCGCAGCAGTTGTCGATTGCCAAGCTGGTTCAGGCGGTGCACCAAGGTGCCATAGATTCAGGCTTGTTCACACCATCTGCCATCAAGAGTAGGTCGCATGCCTGTGAACATTTCCTGGTAGGGGAGGACAGCGCTCAAAGCTTTATCCATGTGCGTTTGGCCATTATGCCGGGACGCACCGATGAGCAAAAGCAAGCTCTGACCCAAAGCGTGTTTGCCGCACTGGAGCCAACTGCGGCCAAAATCGACAGTGTCTCGCTGGAGGTTACTGAGCTGCATCAGCCAAGCTATCTTAAACGCGGCAGCTAGGAAGCCAATATGTCCAGGCAACCAAAGCGCAGTAACAGGGTGGACTCTCCCTGTATTCGTCACTGCTGCCTGGACCTGCAGGATGTTTGCCTGGGGTGCTTCAGGACGCTGGAAGAAATTCTGGCCTGGCATCAGGCAACGGACAGCGAGCGGCAGGCGATTCTTGAGCGCTGCCGGCAGCGGCAAGTTGAGCGTGACCAAGCAACGGCCGGGCTTAGAGTGATGAGAACAAGGCGCAAGTGAACAAGCTCAAAGCAAATAAAGTGGCACAGAAGCGAATTTAAGTTTTGATGCCCGCTAATGAATAAAGGCGCCATTCGGCGCCTTTATGGTTTTTACTTAAGTTCAATAAGATGCGGTATGCACAGAGCGCACCGCTCGGCCGGAAGGATCTATGATGCCTGACAGGCTCTCATCCCAGGCCAGCGCTTCCGGGGTAGAGCAGGCAACCGATTTACCACCCGGTACAGTCAGTGCTGCCGACTCCAGCGGGAAGTGTTCTTCAAAGAAACAGCGATAGAAGTAGGCTTCCTTGGTTTCCGGCGTGTTGTGCGGGAAGCGGAAACGGGCGTTGGCCAGCTCTTTATCTTCCACCTGGGCGGCGGCATGTTCTTTCAGGCCGTCAATCCAGGAGTAACCCACACCGTCACTGAACTGCTCTTTCTGGCGCCAGGCGACTTCGGCCGGGAGCTTATGCTCGAAGGCTTCACGCAGAATATGCTTTTCAATCCGGCCATCGCGCGACATCTTGGCTTCTGGGTTCAGGCGCATGGCCACGTCCATAAACTCCTTGTCGAGGAAAGGTACCCGGGCTTCCAGGCCCCAGGCTGCCATGGCCTTGTTAGCCCGCAGGCAGTCGTACAGGTGCAGCTTGTCGAGTTTACGCACCAGTTCTTCGTGGAAGGCGCGGGCGTTTGGTGCCTTGTGGAAATAGAGGTAACCGCCGAACAGTTCATCGGCCCCTTCGCCCGAGAGCACCATCTTGATCCCCATAGCCTTGATCTTGCGCGCCATCAAATACATGGGGGTTGCAGCGCGAATGGTGGTGACATCATAGGTTTCCAGGTGATAAATCACCTCCTTGATGGCATCCAGGCCTTCCTGGAAGGTGAAGTGCAGCTCATGGTGTATGGTGCCTATGGCATCGGCGACCTTTTGTGCCGCCGCCAGATCCGGCGCCCCTTTCAGGCCCACGGCAAAGGAGTGCAGCTGTGGCCACCAGGCATCGGAGGCATCGTTGTCTTCAATACGGCGCTTGGCAAAAGTTTGGGTTATGGCGGAAATCACCGAGGAGTCCAGCCCGCCAGATAGCAAAACGCCATAGGGCACATCTGACATCAACTGGCGCTTTACCGCGGCTTCCAACGCTTCGCGCAGCTCTTCGCTGGAGGCGCTGTTTTGGGCTACCGCTTCATAGTCGCGCCAGTCACGCCGATAGTATTGCACCGGCGCGTCATCTTCACTGAAGAGGTAATGCCCGGGGCTGAATACTTCCACAGTTTTACATACGGGGACCAGTGCCTTCATCTCGGAGGCGACATAGAAGTTACCGCTGGTATCGCGGCCGGTGTAAAGCGGGATGATCCCCATGTGATCCCGGCCTATGAGGTAGCAGTCCTTGGCCTTGTCGTAGAGGACGAAGGCAAAAATACCGTTGAGCTTATCGAGAAAGTCGCAGCCATATTCCTGATACAGCGCCAGGATCACTTCGCAATCCGAGTTGGTCTGGTAGCTGTACTTGTCGCCGAGCTCGGCCTTGAGTTCTTTGTGGTTGTAGATTTCACCGTTGACTGCCAATACCAACTGGCCATCTTCAGATAACAGCGGCTGGGCGCCGTGTTCGATATCGACAATGGCCAGCCGCTCATGGGCGAGAATCGCTCTTGGAGTGGTATGAATACCCGACCAGTCCGGGCCGCGGTGGCGCATCAGTTTGGACATCTCCAGCGCAGTGCTTCTCAGAGAGGCGGCGTCAGACTGGATATCGAGAATGGCAAAAATTGAACACATGGTAAGACTCCAAACTTGGTGTTTCTTCAGCAATGGCTTCACTTTGCCTGTAGAATTCTCAAAAGCCAAGTTTTATTTTTGAATATAAGTCATAAAAATGGCTAAATTTGTAAATTATAATGCGCTTTACGACCTGTTTTTTTGAGGGTTAAACAGTTTAATCGCTTAATTGGTGAAAGATCTGCATTTTAGCTCGCTGTAACAGCGTGCAAATTGGCACTTTCCCAAAGCCGCTGCTTTTATCGGCGATTGATTTATCTGCCTGGAAAACAACGCAAAAAGGCGCCGGAGGCGCCTTTGGGGATGGGGAAATGTGTCTGGTTAAATCGCCGGAGCAACGCCGGTTTCCGGCCGCAGGCTATAAAACTCTGTGCCCTTGAAATAACCCGGGCGGTCGGCAGAATCCGCCAAGCCTTTGGCGGCCTTGTAGTACACGGCGAGATCTTCCAGCGCACCGGAGAGATCCCAGTTGGCATGATACTCATCACAGAGGTTGTGATAGCAGCCTTTCATCTGCTGCTTCATTGCTGCTTTGTAGTCAGCGGTGGCCTGATCCACAGGTTCGCTGCCGCCACCGGCAAATACCGCAGGTACGCCATACTGGGCAAAACTGAAGTGATCCGAGCGGAAGAAACCGCCGGTCTCGGGGTGTTTCTCTGCTGTGGCATAGCGGCCCTGGGTCTTGAGCGCGGCTTCCAGATAACGCTCAAGCTCAGACTTGCCTTTGCCCACTATGGTGAAGTCTTTGGTGCGGCCATAGATATTGGTGCTGTCGAGATTAATCACCCCTATGGTGTTTTCCAAAGGGTACGCCGGTTGGGCGGCATAGAAACGTGATCCCAGCAGACCTTGCTCTTCGCCTGTGGTGGCGATAAAAGTCAGCGAACGCTTGAGGCGCTTGCCAGCCTTGGCGTCGGCGGCAAACTCACGGGCGATGGCCAGCATGCCGGCGATGCCGGAGGCGTTGTCCATGGCACCATTGAACACCCTGTCGCCTTCGGCCGAACTGCTCATGCCCAAATGATCCCAGTGGCCGGTAAACAGAATATGCTCATTGGCACGGCTGCTGCCCGGCAGAGTGGCAACCACATTGTAGCTGTCGCCATACTCGGCCTTGTTATCGAAACCTATGCTGGCGGTTTGCCCCAGCGTCAGTTGCAGTGGGCCGTGAGCAGCGCGGCTGATGGCGCTGTCCAGTTCAAGCCCGGCTTTGGCAAACACCTTTTTGGCGGCATCCAGGGTTATCCAGCCTTCTACTGCCACTCGCTCGTTGCCGGAATCCGAGGCCAGATCCTGCTGTGGGCCGGTCCAGCTGTTTTCCACCACAGACCAGGGATAAGCGGCAGGAGCCGTGTCGTGAATGATAATGGCGCCCAATGCACCCTGACGGCTGGCTTCTTCATACTTGTAGGTCCAGCGGCCGTAATAGGTCATTGCCTTGCCGTTGAATTTACCGAGATCCGGGCGGGCAAAGCCCGGGTCATTCACCAGAATAAGGGCGATTTTGCCCTTCATATCCAGGCCCTGGTAGTCGTTCCAGTCGTACTCGGGGGCGTTGATACCGTAACCGACAAACACCAGCGGCGCGTTGGTGATATCGACGCGTTCGACATCATGGCGACTGCCGAGCACCAGATCTTGGGGATATTGAAAATCGATACCGGCCAGCTGTATTGCCTGGGTTTCACTGGCGGTATAGCTCACCATGGGCACTTTTTGCAAAAAGCTGCCGCTGGCGCCGGGCTCAAGCCCCATATCGGTAAAGGCCTTGCTGAGATAGTCCAAAGTCAGCTGCTCGCCGCGGGTTGTTGGCGCCCGGCCTTCAAATTCATCCGAGGCCAGGGTTTGGATGTCCTGGCGAAACTCTTGTTCATTGAAACTGACAACGCGGATGGGGTCGTCGGCAGTATTGTTTTGGCTGCAGGCACTCAAGAGTGCCAGGGTACACAGGGGGATCATCAAGCGCATAACGGATCCTGTTGTTGCTTTTATTGTCAGGTATGGAGTGGCAAAGGCTTTGCCCTTGCCCGTGCGCTATCATGGACGAAAAAACGCCCCCGACACAAGCGGAGGCGGTAAAAGGAATGTTACCAATGGTTTCAGATCACATCTATGTCGGCGGCGCAGGCAAAGACATGGTTGGGTCGGAAGGGCTCTTTCTCTATGTCTTCCAGCTTGCTGACACCACTGGTGACCAGTATGGTTTCCAGTCCGGCCTGAAAACCGGCCAGAATATCGGTACGCATGTTATCACCGATAATCACGGTATTTTCGGAATGACCATCTATATGGTTCAGGGCCGAGCGGATGATCCAACTGCTGGGTTTACCCACGTAGAAGGGCTTGCGACCGCTTATTCTCTCAATAGGCGCACAGAGAGCGCCACAGGCGGGACTATAAGCCGGGCCATGGGTATCCGGGTTGGTGGCAATAAAACGGGCGCCGGCGGCAACAAAGCGGGCGGCCTTGTGGATCATGTCCCAATTGTAGGAGCGGGTTTCGCCGACGATAACAAAGTCGGGGTTGATATCGGTAATGGTAAAGCCGGCCTTGTAAAGCTCGTGGGTGAGGGCACCTTCACCTATGACAAACGCCTTGCTGCCTTCCTGGTGCTTGAGAAAGTCGGCGGTCGCCATGGCCGAGGTATAGAAGCACTCTTCGGGAATATGCAGCCCGGCGGCGCCGAGGCGGTTTTGCAGATCTTTGCCCGTTTGTACCGGATAGTTGGTCAAGATAACCAAGGGGTTTCCCTGTTCCAGTACCCGGGCGATAAACTTGTCACTGCCGGGGATTAACTTGTTGTCGTGCATCAGCACGCCGTCTATATCGCAGATAATATTCTTCATGCGCGTCTCGTTCTGTCCTGATAACTGCCCCTATCTAACGCCATTGGTCATAAAATTACAATTGGCCGCTGTAAAAAGCCGGTAACGGAGCGTCATATCCGGGTAAATTAAGGGAAGAAGCAAGCTTGCGCCACAGCCGTAATAGCCATTGTTGGAATGAAAAAAGGAGCCGTATGGCTCCTTTTTGCTGAATTAATCAATCTAAGTTTACTCAGAGATCAGTCCGGGGCGTAGCCGTTGGGGCCAATGGCTTCATCGTCGAGCCAGGCCTTACCGTCAACCATCTTCAGCCGACCCTGGCAGAACCAGCGCACCACTATCGGGTAGATGGCGTGTTCCTGCTCGTGCACCCTGGCCGCCAGAGTTTCCACTGTGTCATCGGCAAACACAGGTACCTTGGCCTGCAAAATCACCGGGCCACTGTCCAGTGCCGGGATAACGAAATGAACACTGGCGCCATGTTCGCTGTCACCGGCTTCGATGGCGCGCTTGTGGGTATCCAATCCAGGATACTTGGGCAGCAGTGACGGGTGGATATTGAGCATCTTGCCCTGGTAACGGCTGACCAGCTCATCACTGAGAATACGCATAAAGCCGGCCAATACGATGAGGTCGGGCTGATATCTGTCGATAGCCGCCTGCAGTCTGGCATCGTATTGGGCGCGGGACTCTTCTTTGCGGGCGATGACGCAACTGGTGTCTATTTCGGCATGATGGGCCCGGATCAGACCATAGGCATCGGCCTTGTTGCTGATCACCCCGACCACGCGCCCTGGCATCTTGCTATCACAGCTGTCGATAACAGCCTGCAAATTACTGCCATTGCCCGAAATCATTACCAATATGCGACAACTCTCCTGCATTAAAGGATCTCCACTTGCTCTTCTTGTTGATTACGATTGGCGATAGTGCCTATCTGCCAGGCGTTTTCACCTTTGGCCTTGAGTAGCTCAATGGCGGCGGCGGCTTCGGCCTGAGGCAGGGCAACTATCATACCGACACCACAGTTAAAGGTGCGGTACATTTCATGTTCTGTGATATTACCGGCTTGCTTGAGCCAGTTGAATACGCTGGGCCACTGCCAGGACTCGCCCTGGATAACGGCCTTGGCACCTTCTGGCAGTACCCTTGGAATGTTTTCCCAGAAACCGCCGCCTGTGATGTGTACCATGGCGTGAACCGGGTGTTTGTCCAGCAGTTCCAGCAAAGGTTTGACATAGATGCGGGTCGGTTCCAGCAGGTGATCGATAAGCGGCTTGCCGTCCAGATCTTGCTGTGGGTCGGCCTGGCTGACTTCCAGGACTTTACGGATCAGTGAGTAACCGTTGGAATGAGGACCACTGGAGCCCAGGGCTATCAGTGCATCACCGGCCTGTACCTTGCTGCCGTCGATGATGGCTTCTTTTTCCACCACACCAACACAGAAACCGGCTAGATCATAGTCAGCGCCTTCGTACATGCCGGGCATTTCGGCGGTTTCACCACCGATCAGGGCACAACCGGATTGGAAGCAGCCTTCGCCGATACCTGTGACCACATCGGTCGCCACATTGACGTCCAGCTTGCCGGTAGCATAGTAGTCGAGGAAAAACAGCGGCTCGGCCCCCTGTACCAGCAGGTCGTTGACACACATGGCCACCAGGTCGATACCGACAGTGTCATGCTTTTTGAAGTCAATGGCCAGGCGCAGTTTGGTGCCCACGCCATCGGTACCGGAAACCAGCACAGGGTGCTTGTATTTGGTTGGCAGTTCACACAGGGCGCCAAAACCACCCAGGTTGCCCATGACTTCAGGACGGTGAGTGCGTTTGACTACGGACTTGATGTTATTGACGAGTGCGTTGCCTGCATCGATATCGACACCGGCGTCTTTATAGCTCAGTGGGGTAGGGGTACTCACTTGATCCTCTCGGGTACATCGTTATGGATTTTATGCGGCGCTATTCTAGCAGTTTGCCGGGGGGGTCGAAAGCCAAGATTGCACTTTATTCATAGGGATATAAGTCACGATTTACCAGATTTATAAAACTTTCTGTTTTACCGCCGGAACAAATCAACTAAAATCTCAGAAATTTGCCCAAATCCGGCTGGTTTGTGCTCTGCACGCCGGGAGCCGCCAGTCTGATTGCTAGTCCCGCCCGCAAGATCAGGAGAAAAAGAATGAAAGTTGTCGAGGTTAAACACCCGCTGGTACGCCACAAAATCGGTTTGATGCGCGAAGCTGAGATCAGCACCAAGCGTTTTCGTGAGCTCGCCGCCGAGGTTGGCAGCCTGTTAACCTACGAGGCAACCGCAGGTTTGGAAACCGAAACTGTGACCATTGAGGGCTGGAACGGTCCCGTTGAAGTGGAGCAGATTAAAGGCAAGAAGGTGACTGTAGTGCCTATTCTGCGTGCCGGTCTTGGCATGATGGACGGCGTGCTGGAGAACATTCCCAGTGCCCGTATCTCAGTGGTCGGTGTTTACCGTGATGAAGAAACCCTGGAGCCTGTGCCTTATTTCGAGAAACTCGCCAGCGATATGGAAGAGCGTTTGGCACTGGTTGTTGACCCTATGCTGGCTACCGGCGGCTCCATGATTTGCACCATAGACTTGCTGAAAAAGCGTGGTTGTAAGCATATCAAGGCGCTGGTGTTGGTTGCGGCTCCTGAAGGCGTCAAGGCGCTGGAAGAGGCGCATCCTGATATCGAACTCTACACGGCGTCTGTCGATAAGTGCCTGAACGATAAGGGCTATATCCTGCCTGGTCTGGGTGATGCCGGTGACAAGATCTTCGGTACCAAATAAGTCCCTTTAGTGAGCACAACTCTTTATTGTTTTTAATAAAAGAGTGAGCATAAGAAAGGCGCCCTCGGGCGCCTTTTTGCTTATTTCGACCTTACTTATTCCTTCTGCTCTTAGGCTGTTTTCATGGTGATAACCGCGGCGATAACCACGGCTATGCCGACCCAGCCTATGGGCTTGAGTCTTTGTTTGAACAGCAATGCGCCGCCGATAGCCGTTCCCAAAATGCCTATGGCGCCCCAGGAGGCGTAGGCGATCGCCAAGTCTATCTCTTTCACTGCCTGTGCCAGCAGAGTAAAAGCGCTCAGCACCAGCAGGATTGCCAGCGCGCCCCACAATTTACGCTTGAACCCATTGGAGCGGGTGAGCGCCATATTGGCGGCAATATCAATCAAGGCGGCCAGCACCACATAGCCAAAGGAGAGCGTCAGAAACTGGTTCATGTTCGCCTCCGTTACAGGTTACCGGCGGTGCTGTTTGCTCCCAAGCCGGTATCCTGAACTTTGGTTTTATCACCTTCATGGCTCTCCCCCAGAGTCACCAACACTATACCCAGGATGGCCAAGGCCAGTCCGGCAAGCTCCTGCGGGTTGAGCCTGGAATCAAACAGCAGCATGGATACCAGGGTGATCAGGGCTATGCCCAAACCTTCCCAAACCGCATAAGCCACGCCTATGGCAATCTTCTTCGCCGCCAGTGATAAAAAGAAGTAGGACACACCAATCAAGAGGTACATCAACAGGTAGCCCCAGATTGAGCCTTCGGGTCCCAGCAGGTTCATGGTACTGGTACCCGCCACTTCGGCGGAAATCGCAAACAATAGAAATACGCGTGCAAGGATCATAATTCACCTTCTACATGAAATTAAAAATATGCATAACGGAGAATTGCGCATTACACCCGGAACTATCTGGCCAGATAGGTGATGAAAAACGGAGTAACAACAAAATTAAGTAGCAATTCCAAACTTACGCCACTAGGTTAACCGGTCAATTTTTGAGTTGGTAGGTAATTGAGATATTCAATTTTGAATATCTATTTCAGTCTGGACTGACGCTTGCGATGGCTGAAAGGTATCTTGCATTACCTTGTGAAGATGCCGGTGCAGCGGGTGATTACGGTAGGTCTGCAAAAAGCCGCCGGACACCACGAAGTGGCTGAACTCCCGATTGACCTGGGGCATGGGGAAGGAGGCCAGCTCCGGCATCAACCTGGCAGTGCCTTGACTGGCGTACATGATGGCGTCGGTTTCCAGCAACATCTGGCAGGCGACCCTAAGATTGTAGGACTTGAGCAGCACATGGGGCTGATAACCCATACGCTGGTACTCTGACTCCACAGTGCATTGCGGATTGTAGGAGGCCGGTGCAGGCAGGGAGACTATCGGCAGCGTGGACACTGTCTGCCAATCATTTTCATCGCCGAGCAGCGGATGATTTTTGCGTGCCAGGATCACCCGTTTTTCGGTGAACAGCGGCCGCATATAGATATCCTTGGACAGCTCGGTTTCCTGATCCAAAATACAATAGTCATGTATGCCTTCGAGCATCTCATCATGGCTGTAACCGTTCCAGCTGGAAAAGGTGAAGCTGGCTTTGGGAAAGGCCTGGTGACAGCTTTGCAGCAATCTTTGTCCCTGTTCATCCATCAGGTAGGGATCTGTCACTATGGCTATTTGCCCTGTGTAGGTGTCGGCGCTGAAGTCTTCGAACTCCAGCAGGACTTTCTCGATAGGGGCCAGAATATTGTCAAACTCTTCTGCCAGGCGCAGCGCCATGGGAGAGGGCTCTACACCATGGGGTTTTCGGACAAACAGGGGATCCTGGAAGGTTTGCTTCAGGCGCATTACACCCCGGCTGGCGCTGGGCTGAGAGATCCCAAGTTGCATGGCGGCCAACTTGATACTGCGATTGTCGACAACCGCCTTAAGTAGGCGCATCAGATTGAGATCCAGAGTATCCAGTTCGTGAGCCATTTCTCTATCACCCCTGTTTGTGGCTGGCGCCACTGTATAAGAGCGCGCGGCACAAGATAAAACATCAAAGTCTGCCACGGCTTCTGTGTTGCTTACGGCAATGATTGCAGGTAACTCGAGAGTAACACAGCTTAACGCTCTAAGCCCCTGTGGGGTTACATCGGCTGACTTTGGCGCTTGACTAATGTCCCGCTCAGAGCAACGCCTTGATTACTCAGTTTCTTTACTGAGTTCTTCTATCGACTTTCGGGCCTGCTTGAGACCTTGCCACAGCAGCAAGCCGCCGAGTATCAGCACCAAAATAACCACGGGCCCACCGACCGTATAATCGTTTAAGGCGATCATCGGCGGCAACTGGGCCGTGTCTTGGTATGATGCATCGGACACTATGATCAAAAGCGCCAAACCTGCTGCCGCCAACAAGGCGATACCGCTGGAGCGGCACCAGTTACGGCGGCGGTTGAGAAAACCGGCGAGGGTGAGGCTGACAGCCGCCAGCAAGGCGCCGAAGATAACCATAAAGTATTTTGCCGGTTGTTGCTCCGGCAGGCTCTGGAAGGCACCAAAAATACAGACATAAGTTGAAAAAGCGCCGACCAGCAGTAACAGGTAAGCAAGCAATATACGCAGCAGTGACATACGGGTCCTTGTTGTCTTTGGGAAAGGTGGCGATTAAAACATAAAAAAAAGCCCACTTGAAACAAGCGGGCCGCAAAAATTAAATCATTGCAATCAACAAATTGAAGGAAGGAAGTCAAGCATAAGAACCAGGGAAAACTGCCATGAAAACTACACAACAGTTTTGAAGTTCTTGGTTTTCATATTTACCGGGGTAAATACTTCCTGAAAACGAGGCACATTTTAGTGACAGAATGTGTCAGCAACAAGCGAGAAAAACTACGTCATGAGATAAGTAAAACTAATGTCACAAAGGTGATGCAGGTCACGTAAATGCACTTATAGCCCGTGTTTCGCTTCTTTACTCAATGTGGATGCATAAATCTGCAATTTATATAATTAATCCTTGTTGCCGTTTTATTAACATTTGTCATTGTTCAATCCTTGCACAGATTGTCATTTGACGATTGTGTCGGTTTTTTTTGCTTGTATAGTACTTTGCAAGTCGCTGCGTTTGCATTTTTTGCTAAAACGCCGCTGTACGCCTCTTTATTTAGTCGGACAGGAAGTTTCCATGACAATAACTACAAAATTGGCTCGCCCTATGCTGTTGGCTGTAGGCTTGAGCCTGGCGCTCGGCGCCTGCCAGAGCACAGATACTCCAAATGGCCAGAGCTCGCTGGCTGCCGTTAAGTCCCAGTATCCGGCGACCCGCGCCGAAGTGCTGGTTGAAAATATTCACGGTGTTCAGGTTGCCGATCCTTATCGCCACCTGGAAGAAAGCACCCCGGAAACCGAAGCCTGGGTCAAGGCTCAGCAAGCTTTTGGACAGGAATATCTGTCGGCTATCCCCAACAAGCAGGCGGTAGTCGACAGGATCACCACCCTGTGGAACTACGAAAAAATCTCTGCCCCCTTTGAAAAGGGTGACAACACCTTCTACTACCGCAACGACGGTCTGCAGGCCCAGTCAGTGCTCTATGTCAAAGACAAGCAGGGTAATGAGAAGGTGTTGTTGGATCCCAACGCTTTCTCCGACAAGGGCACAGTTGCCCTGTCCGGCGTGTCAGTGAGTGACGATGGCAAGGTGCTGGCCTATGGTGTCTCCGAGTCCGGCTCCGACTGGCAACAGTGGCAGTTTATGGATATTGCCAGCGGCAAGCTGCTCAGCGACAAACTGGAGTGGATCAAGTTCTCCTCTGCCGTGTGGGATCATGCCAACGAAGGCGTATTCTATGCCCGCTATGATGCCCCGGCCGGCGGAGACAAGATGGCCGATGTCAACTTCAACCAAAAGGTTTACTACCATAAGCTGGGCACAGATCAGAGCCAGGACAAGCTGGTTTATGAAAGACCGCAAAACAAGGACTGGGGCTTTGGTATCGGTGTTTCTGAAGACGGTGACTATCTGCTGCTGTCCATCTCTCAAGGGACCGACAGCCGCAACCGCTTCTTCTATAAGTCACTCAAAGATCCAAAAGCGGAAGTGGTCGAGCTGATTTCCGAGTTGGAAGCCGAGTACAGCTTTATCGGCAACGACAAGTCAGTGTTCTATTTCAAGACAGATCTCGATGCCCCCAACGGCAAAGTGATTGCGATAGATTTGCGCCGTCCGGCCAAAAAAGACTGGAAGACAGTGATCCCTGAGACAAAGGATCCTATCGCCAGTGTCGGTATCATCAATGATCATCTGGTGGTGAGCTCACTGCATGATGTGCTGGGACAGCTGTCCATCTACTCCATGGGCGGCGTCAAGCGCCAGGACGTGACTCTGCCGGGCAAAGGCAAGATTGCCGGCCCATACGGCAAGCGCAGCAAAGACTACTTCTATTACACCTTCAACAGTTATGTGCAGCCGCAGACCACCTATAAGTTTGACTTCAAGAAAGGTGAGTCCGAGCTGTACCAGAGCCCTAAAATCGCCTTCAATCCGGATGATTATGTATCCGAGCAGGTGTTCTACACCAGCAAGGACGGTACCAAGGTGCCCATGATGCTGTCATACAAGAAAGGGCTGAAGAAAGACGGCACCAACCCGACACTCCTGTATGCCTATGGTGGTTTTGCCATCTCCATGACCCCAAGATTCAGCCCGGCCAATATCGCCTGGCTGGATATGGGCGGCATCTATGCTGTGCCCAGCCTGCGTGGCGGCGCCGAATATGGTGAGAGCTGGCACCAGGCCGGTATGTTCGACAAGAAGCAAAATGTGTTTGACGACTATTTTGCCGCAGCCGAATACCTGTTGGACCAGGGCTATACCAACAAGAGCAAGCTTGGCGCCTATGGCCGCAGTAATGGTGGTTTGTTGATGGGCGCCGCCGTGACCCAAAGACCGGATCTGTTTGCCGCCGTGCTGCCCGCCGTAGGGGTACTGGATATGCTCAGATTCCACAAGTTTACCATAGGCTGGGCCTGGACCAGTGAATACGGCAGTGCCGACAATGCCGAGCAGTTCCCGGCGTTGCTGGCTTACTCGCCATATCACAACGTCAAGTCTCAGGCTTATCCTGCGACCATGGTGATGACAGCCGATCATGACGACAGGGTGGTGCCGCTGCACAGCTTCAAGTTTGCCGCCATGATGCAGGCCAAGCAGCAGGGGGATCAGCCGGTTATCATGCGTATCGAGTCCAATGCCGGTCACGGTGCAGGTAAACCCACGGCGATGAAGATAGATGAAGCGACGGATATCTTCACCTTCCTGTGGCACAACTTTGGCTTGACCCTGCCGAGCAAAATCGACGGTTAAGCTTAAGTTAAGCCTTGAAAAAATAAACTGGGGCCTGCGGGCCCCTTTGCTTTTTCCGCCATTCACAAGCGGATTGTGGATAAGGTATAGTAGGCCTCACTTTTGGCGCATTAAAAGCAAGTGGAAGCATGTTTCGTTGGCCTATCACTGTCTATTATGAAGACACAGACGCGGGTGGGGTGGTTTACCATTCCAACTATTTGAAATTTTTTGAAAGAGCCCGAAGTGAGTGGCTCAGGTCTATGTTGGTGAGCCAAACCGCCCTGTTGCAGCAGGATATCGCCTTTGTGGTACGCCATGCCGAGCTGGATTTCTGCAAGGCGGCGCGATTTGAGCAGAACCTTTGGGTGGAAACCCGTGTCTCAGAAGTGAAGCGGGCATCTTTGGTGTTTGAACAGCGCCTGGTAGATGCCGAGGGTGAGTGTTATTGCGCAGCCAGCATTCTGGTTGCCTGTATTTCGCTCGAGCGCATGCGGCCATTGGCCATTCCCCAACACATATTGCAGGAGTTTAAAAAAGGTGGAAGCTGAGATTTCGTTTATTGGATTGTTCATGCAGGCCAGTCTGTTGGTAAAACTGGTGATGCTCACCTTATTGTCTCTGTCTATCGCGTCCTGGGCTGTGATTATCCAGAGGCGCAAACTCCTGAAAGCGGCCAGGCAAAATGCCGAACGCTTCGAAGAGAAGTTTTGGTCCGGTGTGGATCTCAATCGTTTATACCAGGAGCTGTCGGCCCGCCAGGAAAGTAACTCAGGGCTTGAGTCCATGTTCGTATCCGGTTTTAAGGAATACGCCCGCCTGTCGAAACTGAACGGCCGGGTGCCAGAAGCCATTATGGATGGCAGCTATCGCGCCATGCGGATCTCCCTCTCCAAAGAGTTGGATAAGCTGGAAACCCATCTGCCACTCTTGGCAACCATAGGCTCCACCAGTCCCTATATCGGCCTGTTTGGTACAGTTTGGGGGATCATGAACTCCTTTATCGCCTTGGGCGCGGTTGAAAATGCCACTCTGGCCATGGTGGCACCGGGTATTGCCGAAGCGCTTATCGCTACCGCCATGGGCTTGTTCGCCGCGATTCCAGCGGTTATCGCTTATAACAGATTCTCCACTCAGGTGGAAAAGGTCGAGTCTTCCTACGCCAACTTTATGGAAGAGTTCTCCGGTATATTGCACCGTCAGGCATACAGCGATAAGGAAGCCGTATGATGCAGGGATATCAGCGCAAGCGGCGTCGCCCCGTCGCTGAAATCAATGTGGTGCCCTATATCGACGTGATGTTGGTGCTGCTGATCATCTTTATGGTGACGGCGCCGATTGTGACTCAGGGGGTGAAAGTGGACTTGCCTCAGGGTAAGGCCGAGCCGCTGCCCGCCGACAGCAAGCCGCCTGTGGTGGCCTCCATCAATGCCGAGGGTGAGTATTTTCTCGACTTGGGTGGCTCACCCAATAATGAGGTGCTGGATCTGGAAGAGATCAGCACCCGGGTCAGCGCCATCATCAAGATGGAGCCGGATCGCCCCGTGGTGGTCAAGGGCGATCGCGCCATTCCCTACGAGCGGGTAATCCAACTGATGGTGTCGCTGCAAAATGCCGGCGTGCCTTCGGTCGGTTTGATGACAGATTCGCCAGAGGAGAAGTAAGTGGCTGGGAAATCTGATTTTACTGTCCCCTTTATCATCTCAGCTGTGCTGCATATCGGGGTTATTGCGATTCTGGCCATGGGCGTGGACTTTCAGGACAAATCCAAATTGCCGACACCACAGGCTCAGTCTGCGCCTGTGCAGGCCGTGGTGGTCGATCAACAGAAAGTGGATGACTATGTCCAGAAGCTGAAACAGGACAAGGCCGCCGCCGAGCGCCGTGAGCGCGAACGGCAGCAGGAGCTGGATCGCAAGGCCAATGAAGCCAAAAAGGCCCGTGAGCAGGAGCAGGAACGGATCCGCAAGCTGGAAGTCGAGCGCAAGCAAAAAGAGCTGGAAACCCAGAAAGCTGCCGATGCTGCCAAGGCTGCCAAGCTGAAAGAGCAGCAGGAGAAAGAAAAAGCCCAGAAGGCTGAGGCCGAGCGTAAGGCCAAGGAGCAACAGCGTAAGGAAGCCGAAGAGGCTGCTCTTAAGGCAGAGCAGAAACGCAAGGCTGAAGAAGCCGCCGCCAAAAAAGCGGAAGAGGAGCGAAAACGCAAAGAAGCTGAGCGAAAGGCCAAAGAGGAAGCCGAGCGTAAACGCAAGGCCGAGGAAGAGGCCCGTCGCCGTCAGGAGCAGGAGTTGGCCGATGCGCTGGCCGCCGAGCAAGCCGCCTTGTCTGCTACCCGTAATCGTCAGGTCATGAGTGAAGTCGACCGTTACCGGGCGATGATCACCGCCACTATTCAGCGCAATCTGGTGGTGGATGAGTCTATGCGGGGTAAAGTCTGTAAGGTCAAGGTGCGTCTGGCCAAAGACGGTTTTGTCACCAACAGCCAGATCATCGAAGGGGATCCTGTGGTATGTCGCGCCGCCAAGGCCGCCATCAACAAGGCCGGGCGTTTACCGGTTTCCCAGGAGCCTGATGTGTATCAGCTGATGAAAGAGATCAATTTAGAAGTTAGACCGGAATTCAACTAAGGGAGCCCCATGAAACGAATTGCCAAGAGTCTTATCTGTTTGCTGGCTGTGCTGGTGCTGCCGGCAAAGGCGGCACTGGATATAGTGATCACCGAAGGGGTGGACGCCGCGCGCCCCATCGCCGTGGTGCCATTTGTCTGGCAGGGCACTGGACCGGCCCCAGAGTCGATTTCGGATGTAGTGATGTCCGATTTGACCCGCAGCGGTACCTTCAAACCACTGGATGAATTGTCATTGGGTCAGCGCGCCATCAGCAAGATGGACGAGTTCAATGCCACCGCCTGGAAAAATGTTTCTGCCGAAGCCGTGGTGATGGGCTATGTGAAACCCTATGGCGCCGGTAAGTATCTGGTGAGCTTTGATTTGGTGGATCTGGTGAAGGCGCAGATGCAGTCCGGTGGCCCTCAGTCCCGCAGCGAGCTGCTGCTGGATAGCCGCGAAACCGTCATCAGCGAAGCACAGTTCCGCCAGTATGGTCACAGGATCAGCGATATAGTCTACGAGAAGCTAACCGGGATCCGCGGCGCCTTTTTGACTCGTATCGCCTATGTGGTGGTTAATCACCAGGAGAAGAATCCCTACCGCCTGATGATTGCCGACTACGACGGCTACAATGAACAAATGCTGCTGCGATCGCCTGAGCCTTTGATGTCTCCTGCCTGGTCTCCGGACGGGCGCAAGCTGGCCTATGTCAGTTTCGAAAACAAAAAGGCCGAAGTATTTGTCCAGGATATCTATAGTCAGAGCCGCACCAAGGTTACCAGCTTCCCCGGTATCAACGGCTCGCCGAGCTTCTCGCCCGATGGCAGCAAGCTGGCGGTGACTCTGTCCCGTGACGGTCAACCTGAGGTCTACGTAGTAGAGATAGCCACGGGTGCGCTCAAGCGGATCACTAATCACTATGCCATTGATACCGAAGCTACTTGGTTCCCCGATGGCAAGTCGCTGCTGTTCACCTCCGAGCGGGGTGGCAGGCCCCAGCTATATCAGGTAGAGTTGGCCTCAGGCAAGGTGACCCGCCTGACATTCGAAGGCGAGTGGAACCTGGGGGGTACTGTGACCCCTGATGGCCGCAGTATGATTTTCGTCAACAGAACCAACGGCAAATACAATATTGCCCGTATGGATCTGCAGACGCGTTTTATGCAGGTGTTGACCTCAACCCGGCTCGATGAGTCACCCAGCGTTGCCCCTAACGGCACCATGGTGATTTATGGCACCACCTATAACGGCAAGCAGGTGCTGGCAGCGGTATCTGTCGATGGCCGTTTCAAGGCGCGGTTGCCAGTGGGGCAGGGCGAGGTGAAATCACCCGCTTGGTCACCGTTTCTATAACTTATATTTCAGAAGGATAACATGATGGATCTCAACAAGTTGTTTAAGGCAATCGTAATCGCTGCGCCATTACTGGCTCTGGGTGCCTGTAGCTCAACTTCAGAATCAGAAACGGACGCCAGCGGTTCGACAACTTCCGGTAGCGAGTACGGCAATGGTGCCGGCGGCGTGGAAATCGGTGGCGCCAATCCGGTTTTGAGCCCGGAAGAGCAGCAGCGCCTCAAGTTCCAGGAACTGCGTAAAGAACACATCATCTACTTTGATTTTGACCGCAGTGAAGTGCAGACAGAATTTGCTGAAATTCTGGAAGCCCACGGTACTTATCTGGTTGAACATCCTAACGTACGCGTGTTGATCGAAGGCCACGCCGACGAGCGTGGTACGCCTGAGTACAACATAGCTCTGGGTGAGCGCCGCGCCAAGGCTGTAGCCAAGTACCTGCAGGGTATGGGTGTACTGCCAAGCCAGATGAGCATTGTCAGCTATGGTGAAGAGAAGCCTCTGGATATGAGCCACACAGACGAAGGTTTTGCCAAGAACCGTCGCGCTGTGCTGGTGTATTGATCCCGGCATTAGAGGGACATTGAAGAATGAAGAAAGCCGTTATCATCACGGCCATGCTTCTGGGAACTGGGGTCGCTTATGCGGCCCCAGCGCCCGTTGAAGACATTGGCGGCGGTTCCAGTGAGGATCGCATCGCCCGCCTTGAGCGGATCATCAAGGCCCGTCAGCAAGCCGAGTTTGAGACCATGCGCAGAATGGATACTCTGCAGCAGGAGGTGCTGGAACTCCGAGGCCTGACCGAACAACAGAACTATCAGATAAACCAGATGTTGCAGCGTCAGCGCCAGCTCTATGACGAAATCGCCAACCTGCAAAGCAAGCCTGCGGCGCCCGCCGTCAGCCAAACCCCATCAAATGTGGTGGCCAGTTCGTCTTTGTCCGAGACCGACAGCTATCAAAGGGCGGTCGATCTGGTACTGAAAGAGCGCCAGTACGACGCAGCAATTCCGGCATTTCGTGACTTTATCAAGCAGTACCCCAATTCGGGCTTTGCCGATAACGCCAACTATTGGCTCGGGCAACTGCTCTATAATAAGAATGAATTTGCCGAAGCCAAAACCGCTTTTGCCAATGTGGTCGATAACTTCAAAGAATCGGGTAAGCGGGCCGACAGTCTGGTTAAACTTGGGCTGATTGCCGAAAAAACAGGCGATAAAACGGCAGCAAAGAACTACTATCAGCAAGTGGTGAAACAGTACGCAAACAGCGCTGCAGCAAGGATTGCACAGCAGCAATTGGCGGCAATTAAACCATGATTTAACTAAAAAACATCCGCCCAGTTTGTTTTTCATGCAAACAACAAAAAATCGGGAATTTACACTTGCATGAGAATCACAAAGCGGTATTATAGGCGCCCTCAGCACGGCATGGCCTGCTGAGGCGAAACCTGAATGGGTCGTTAGCTCAGTCGGTAGAGCAGTTGGCTTTTAACCAATTGGTCGAAGGTT
>NZ_JAPEHY010000050.1:0-22792 GCF_028823715.1 Shewanella sp. K8 | reverse complement strand
CAAATGTCGGTGGCATAGTCCGCTGTCACATCGTGCTTTTTCACTTCGAGCCATTCGGCGGCAATCTTCTCCAATATGTACTCGGATTGCTGCTTGCGCTCTTCAAGCTTGGCTTCTCGGTGAACTTTGGGATCTATGTCCATGGCAAGCAACTCTCGCTGCTCCATAGCGAGTTTGCGTGCCTGGGCCAACGACACCGCCGGGTAACGACCTAAGCCGATGTTAACGCGCTTTTTTGTGACCGGATGGTAGTAGTTGAAATTCCACTGTTTTGTGCCGTTCACACGCAATCTGAGCTGCAGACCTTCACCGTCAGAGATGACTTGGTCTTTCTCTCCTGGCTTTAAGTTTTTGATTTTAGCGTCGTTTAACTGGCCCATAAACACCTCGCACCGAGTTTGGTATTCCAGAAATGTACGACACTTTGCTCTGGAATACCAACTGGTATACCAATTGCCTAAGATGTGGTGAGATGTCTTGAGATTTTGTGAGACGCTAAGTTATTGATTTATATAAATTTAAGGCAAGAAAAAAGACGTCCTGGGACGTCTTAGTTCAGAGGTTTGGTGGAGGCGGCGGGACTTGAACCCGCGTCCGAAAAACCTACGCTCAAGGCGCTACATGCTTAGTCTCTCTTTTGTTTAACCGGTTGAACTCCGAAAGACAGGATTCCAAACGGTGAGCCTGGTACTGTTTCGCGGTTCACCCCCAGACAAGGTTCCCTCGCTAGCACTATGTAAGGTGACCATCAAATCCACTGCCCATGTGCGAGACCTGTGGTAGATGGCTAGCGGCCTTAGGCTGCTAGAGCGTAGTTATCGTCGTTTGCAACTATAACTGTGCGGCTTTTTACGAGGCCAACCGCCCCTCGGCATGCTCCCGGAGTTTCGCGAATCCCGTCGAATCCAGAATCGCCCCCGTGATGTTTTGATTGTAACCCCTTTACCGCCGGCTTACCAAGGCTTTAATTGACAAAGGGCAATCACTTGCTGGTTATCCGCACAATTTGCGTGCGAAATAACGGCAAAATATCAGTTACTTGCTTTTCATGACCCGGGCTTTCTCGATAGCCCAGTCACGTTGTTTAATATCATCGCGCTTATCGTGGGCTTTCTTACCTTTACCCAAGCCTATCTCAACCTTGACCCAGGCACCTTTGCGCCAGTACATGGAGATAGGCACTATGGCGTAACCCTGCCTTTCAACCAAGCCGGCCAGACGATCCAGCTCACGGCGATTGAGCAGCAGTTTACGCATGCGGGTCGGGTCGCAGACTACATGAGTCGATGCCGCGCTGAGTGGGGTGATATTACAGTTGTGCAGGAAGGCTTCGCCATTTTTCAGCATGACAAAGCTTTCCGACAGATTCACCTTGCCGGCGCGGATGGATTTGACCTCCCATCCCATCAGGGACAGACCGGCCTCGAATTTTTCATCGAAGCGATATTCAAAGGTCGCACGCTTGTTCCGGGCAATGGTTGCCGGAGCGTTTGCGGATTTTTTTGCATTCTTCTTAGCCATAGGCTGGCTATTATACGCAGCAGCCACCAATTTGGAATTGGCCTGGAAGAATATTTTGAGTTGTGGGCAGTAGCTTAGGGTTTTGTTGCTGGCTTTTTGAGCGCTTATGGTGGCCGCTCCCATTGCGGTGGAACAAAGGATGCGTTTTTCGGCCGGCGTGCTAAAATCCGGGTCTGTTTTTGATCAGCCAAGAGTATCAACCAACGGATGCCACAGATTTCCCGCAGTGTTCTGGTGCGTTACAGTGCGATGCAGATGTACCAGCTAGTCAATGATGTCGAGTCTTATAAAGAGTTTCTTCCCGGTTGCGTTGGCGGTAAGGTGCTGGAGTTTGATGGCAAAACCATGCTGGCGTCGGTGGATATCAGTAAGGCCGGGATCAGCAAAACCTTTACCACCCGTAATCAGGTGGTGGAAGGCAAGAGTATCGAGCTGCAACTGGAGAATGGTCCTTTCAAGCATTTAACCGGCCATTGGTATTTTACCGAATTGGCCGAGGACGCCTGTAAGGTGGAGTTTGAGTTGAATTTTGAGTTCTCCAGCTCCTTGGTTGGTATGGCATTCGGCAAGGTGTTCAAAGAGTTGGTTACCTCTATGGTTACGGCTTTTACTCAACGGGCGAAGGAAGTATACAGTGGCAAGTGAACAGGAAAAATTCAGTGTCGATGTCATTTATGCATTACCGACACAACAGAAGGTGATCAGTGTTTCCGTGACACCGGGTACCAGTTTTATTGAGGCTGTGCGTCAGAGTAACATCCAGGCCTTTTTCCCAGAGATTGATTTGGAAACGGTGAAACTCGGCACCTTCAGCCGTCAGGTCAAACACGATGAAGAAGTTGAGCCTGGGCAGAGAATCGAAATCTATCGCCCCTTGATTGCCGACCCCAAAGAGGTGCGCCGCAAGCGCGCTGAAAAAGCAGCTGAGGAAGGGCGGATCAATAAAGTGACCGGCGCCAAAATCAGCTGAGTGACTTGGGGAAAAGCAAGACATTAAAAAAGCGCTTGTTGGCGCTTTTTTAATGTCTTTGTCTGTACAAGCTTGGAATTCGGAATTACTTACCGTCCTGCTCGTGCTTATTCATCTTGGCGGGATCTTGCTCTTCAACCAGAGGCTTTTCATCACCGCGTTGCTGCGGGATCTGTGGCGTCAGCTCTGGGCTGTTGGCCATTGGCAGGCTGCTTTGCTCCAGCGGAGTATTGAATTCATTACTCAGTTCATAATCCCCTGTAACTTTGGCCAATTGATCACCGGTAAAATGCAGGATCAGTTCCTTATGGGTAATACTGGCATCACGACCACTCTTGTAATGGTAAACATAGTACCAGGTATCATCCTTGAAGCTGTCACGCAGCACAGGACGCCCAAGCACAAATTCCACCTGTTCCTTGGTCATGTCGATGCGCAGCTTTTCCACCTGCTGAGGCTCCATATAGTTGCCCTGTGGAATATCAGGCTTGTACACCAGCCAGTCAAAGACACTGCAGGCACTGAGTGAGAGGGTGAGCGCACTGACGCTCAGCAGGGTAAGACTTTGCTTTTTAATTGACATTGAATGTGCTACTTCATGAAAAACTGTCGGCCATAATACCCAAGCCCAGCCCGTGCTGACAAGGGCTATTGACTCGGCGCTTGAGGCTTCGACAACATAAAAGTGACTTGGTTCGTCTCTCTGTTGCCAAATTGTTGTCTTGGCTCAAATTAACATCCGGCAAATAGAATAAGTTAACGGGGAGACGGCTGATTCTTTCTGGTTTAGCCAAGCGCACCATTGACAGACTGACAAGAAATTTGATATCGCTTTACCGGCTTGCAATAAGCCTGCTGCAGCATTGAAAACCATTTGTATTTAAAAGACTTATTTTTATATTTGCTCAAAATTTCGGTTATCAAGGTCTATAAAGCTGGCTATACTGAAACTCCCGTGATAGGCCTGAGCAAAAGCTAGTTTGGGCCGTTTCTAGTATCCATGCATTTTTAGGGCTGAACTTGGTCTTAGTGGCAAAGTGCATCCCGGAATATAAGAGTGACAAACAACAGCCCTCTATCGCCATTTGTTAAGGAGTCTTGATGGAACAGGCCGGCATCTTTACCTCAGTGCTCATGTTTCTGCTCGCTGCCGTGGTTTTGGTCCCACTGGGCAAACGCTTTGGTATTGGCCCCATTCTTTCTTACCTCGCTGCCGGTGTCTTGCTTGGGCCGGGTGGTATTGCCGTGGTGTCTGAGCCTGCCGCCGTGCTTCATTTTGCCGAACTTGGGGTGATCCTCATGCTGTTTGTGATGGGGCTGGAGTTAACCCCGGGCAAACTCTGGGAGCTTCGCAGTGCCATATTTGGCCTCGGTAGTGGTCAGTTGCTGCTGTCCTGGGCAGCGGTCAGCGCCTTGGCATTCGGTGTCGGACTTTCCATTGAAGCGGCGGTGATTATAGGCGCGGCGCTGTCATTGTCTTCTACCGCATTTGCGGTGCAGTTGATGAATGAACAACGGCTGCTTACCACTCCAGTGGGGCGTGATGCCTTTGGGGTATTGCTGATGCAGGACCTGGCGGTGATCCCCATGATGCTGCTGATTGCTTACCTGTCGCCGAGCGGCGCCGATCCGGCTCATCATGCCGTGCCCTGGTATTGGACCTGTGTGGCTCTCTTGGGCTTTTTGCTGGTAGGTAAGTACCTGCTTCCCAAAGTATTGCAGCTGGTGGCGGCCAGTGGTGTCCGTGAAGTGCTGACGGCATTTTCGCTGTTACTCGTGATGGGCAGTGCGGCGCTGATGGCCTGGCTCGGGCTGTCGGCCGGTATGGGTGCATTTTTGGCCGGTATCATGTTGGCCAACTCTGGGTACCGTCATCAGCTTGAAACCGATATAGAACCCTTCAAGGGTTTACTGCTGGGGCTGTTCTTTATGGCCGTGGGCATGACCATGGATCTTGGCCTGCTGCTGAAGGAGCCTTTGGCGTTGCTGGGGATCCTCTTTGGCATGTTGGCGGTCAAGACTTTGGTGCTGATGTTGCTTGGAAAGCTTAGGCACCATACCTGGCGCAGTGCCATGGTGCTGGGTTTGATCCTGGCAGAAGGCGGTGAATTTGCTTTTGTCCTGCTTTCCCAGGCGCAGCTGTCGGGGATCTTGTCTGAAAAAATCAGCCAGATGTTAGTGTTGGCTATAGGTTTGTCGATGGCGATAACCCCTTATCTGCTTAAGTTGTTCAAGCAACTCGGTAAACCGGCCGAAACCAGCCGTCTGCCGGATGTGATAGAAGCGGCTGACAGTGAAGTGGTGATCGCCGGTTTTGGTCGCATGGGGCAGATAACCGGCCGTATTTTGGCATCCTCCGGGATCCCGTTTGTGGCGCTGGATAAAGACGCCCGCCACGTGGATGTGGTGCGCCAGTTTGGTGGTGAGGTGTACTTTGGTGATGCCAAGCGACTCGATATGCTGTTTTCGGCCGGTTTGCCCAAGGCGCGGGTGATTCTGGTGGCGGTTAATAATGTGGAAGACTCACTGCAAATAGTGACTCAGGTGAAGACTCACTTCCCCCATGTGGCCGTAGTCGCCAGGGCCCGTGACCGTAACCATGCCTATCGTTTGATGAGCCTGGGGGTGACTTCAGTATTTCGGGAAACCTTTGGCTCGGCGCTCAGTGCCAGTGAGAGTGTGTTGCATACGCTGGGTCTGAGTCAGGTACAGGCCAATGAGCGAGTGAAGATATTTGCCGAGCATGACAAGGCGCAGGTTGAGGCCGGGGCCAAACATAAGGACGATCTCAAGGCGCTTATTCGTTTGTCCAACAAGGGCAGGGCGGAGCTGGAGTCTTTGATGCGGGCGGATAAAGACAAGGGCCTGTAAGGGTTCTGCCTTGAGACAAAAAGCGCGCCGATTGGCGCGCTTTTGTGGTTTAGAAGCGGTAGCTGACACTCAACTTGGCATTGCGTTCGGCCCCCGGCATGCCGCCAAGGAACATCGCCTTGTCGTAGTAGCGGGTGTTGAACAGGTTATTGAGGTTCAGCTGCACACTCCAGTCATCGGTCTTGTAGGCAATGGCCGAGTCCCAAACTGTGTAGGCGGGCACTTTGCCATCCGGGATCCCGAAGGAATCCGAGTTGGTGCTGCGCTCGTCGACATAACGAACTCCAAAGCTGACGGACAAGGGTTGCGGCAGCGCCTGCCACTGATGGCTGTAAGTGACCCAGGCACTGGCACTGACCTGAGGAACCCCTTTCTGGCGGCTGTTGTAGCTGCTGGAGTTGGGGTCATTCTTGTTGCGTGCATCCTGATACAGACCATTGAGGTTTATCAACCATTCTTCATTGAGGTGAGCGTTGAGATCCAGCTCGGCACCAGTGGTCTTGTCCTTGCCATCGTAAAAGAACTCGGGCACTGAGATGTTGTAGTCAGGTGCACCTTCTTTGTCATTGTATTCCGGGTTACCGTAGCGCAGGTTAGTGCGCTCGCTCTGGAACAGGACCAAGGAGCCGAGCAGCTGATCATCAAAGCCCTTGAAGCGCATACCGAGATCATAGCTCAGGGATTCAGAATCCTTCCTGTCCGCCGCGCCGCCGCTCTCTGCACCCGTTACGGCACCGAGCACGCTGTAGGCCGTGCGTCCTTTGGCATGATTGACGAAGAAGGACAGATTATCCGTCGGCATATAAGTTAACCCCAGGTTGTAGGTAATGCCGTGATCTTTGGTGTCTTGCTCCGGGGTCGGATCTTTTTTAGGAGTGCCCAGATGACTGTACTTCTGCTCAATCTCATTGAACGCTACACCCACCCTGGCTGTAAAGGTTTCACTCAGGTAACCCACATACTGCATGCCCAGCCCCCAGGCGCGGACTTGTTTGTTGTAGTTGTCCTTGAGATCCGGGTTGTAGTCCTCAAAGGCTTTATCACCCCAGTTGGGATTGCGGATATCCAGAATATAAGGCAGTTCACCGCCGCCATCTTTGTCGTACAGTGCCCAGCTCTTGTAGGCGATATCTCTGTCTTCCAGATTGGCATTCAGCAATAGCTCACTGTCTATGCCTGCCAGGCTGAAGTTGTAGCGCATATCGGCAAAGTACTGCCAGGATTTCTCGTGGGCATCTACCTTGCGGTATTCCTGTCTTCTGGCGGCATAAGGATACAGGACATCATCAATCACCAGTGGCGCGCGGGGATCGGCATTGATCACGTCTACGGATTTGACCTTGCGTTTCCAGTACACATAGTTATAGGCGCCAGTTTGGCGGATGAACCCGGACTGGTAGTCTCTATACTGTAACTGCTGATTGAGCTGCAGATTGTCACTGAGGGCAATGTTGTGGTTCAGCTTGAAGCGCCACTCTTCGCCTTCATTGGGCCTGCTGATGGGAGAGGCCAGGCTGGTATCGCCTATGTCGAAGGGTTCGATTCCATCGCTCGCCACCAGGGAGTCGGCTAGTTGTTGCCGCTGCGCCTCAGTCAGTTGAATGCCGGCGCCATTGGGGTCGTTAACCAAATCTTGCCAGCTGACTTGTGCGCCGCTCAGGCCACCGGTAGAGGCGGCGTTGTAGATACGTATCGGGTGGCCTACAGAGTCTACTTGCACAGAGTCTTTAATCCAGGCAGCCGACAGCACCAGATCTTGAGAGTTTGAAGGCAGAATTTTCAACGAGGCATAGACTTCATCTCTGTCGCTGCCGATATCACGATAGCCATCGCTACGGGCATGTTTGGCCACCAGACGATAGGCCAGGGTGTCGCTCAAGCCTCCGGTAGAGTCGAGCCCCAGGCTGTAACTGTTCCAGGAGCCCACTTCGGCACTGACTTCTGTGCTGTCCTGAAATTGAGGTTTCTTTTCAATAAGGTTGATGATCCCGCCGGCGCTGCCCATACCATAGAGCCCGGTCGCAGGGCCTTTGAGCACCTCAACCGCTTCTACATTGGTCATGGAGCGAGTGGGATTAAAAGTGTTGCCGAGTCCTGCGCCGCCGTACATGCCGTCATAAGTGTAGTTGGCGTCCAGGCCACGGATCACCAGGTTATCTCCTATGCCGTAGTTGTTGCCGGCTTGGGTAACACCACTGATGTTACGCACCAGATCCTGCAGAGAGTCTGCCCCCTGGGCGGCAAACAGCTCTTTATCTATCACCACCAAAGCCGCCGGGGTTTCCATCAGAGACATATCTGATTTTGTCGCCAGCCCTGAATTCATTACCACCTTGTTTTGTTTGCCATAAACGGTAATGCGTTCCACATCCTGTGATACCTGTTGTGACTGAGTCGCTTCGTTTGCCTGTGCGGCCTGTGCCATGGTCAGCGACAGGCAAGCCGTCACCGCCAGAGATATTGCGGATTGCTGCATTTGAGATCATCCCCCTCTAAAGTAGGGTGCGAATGATAATGGTTTTTATTTGTCTTGCAACAAAAGTTTCAAACTGTGTCAACCGAGTGGATATTTTTTGACTAAGTCACTTGGATCCTGTTTCGGGAGCAAAATAGGCAAGTTTTTGAAAAAAATTTAAAAAAAATCGTTTTTTTATTGCTGCTGACCAAAGAGTTGGCCTGTGTTGATCACTATACGCAAGTCGTGAAAAACGGATCTCGATCACATTTAATTCTAACCTTTACGTAAAGGTTAGAATTAAACGCTCGTTTAATATTCATCATGGTTGCATTATTGTTAACTATTTGTTTTTGTTGGTTATTTGAAGTTGACCCTGACGAGAGTTCGAAACGGATATTCGCGGATTAGACCTAAGTTTTAATGATATTTTGTGGAAATTAATTCTTCCTTATTGTTATTTAATTACGTAATAAATTACTTTGGCGTTTGTGTGGTCAAGTTGTCTGACATTTTTCTGTAATCTGCAGCATGAGTCTTTGTGTTTTAATATTTTTATTTTAAAAACAATAAATTGAGCTTTACCTTTTGGCTTGGTCATACCAATTTTGAGTCAAGTTAAAGCCTAGGTTTTGACGTTTTTTAGACATGTTGACTGTTGCAAATACAAATGTTTATCGATAGTTTTTAGTACGAAACGAACATTTGCAGGGTTTGGCAGCCTTATCTGCCATCCAGGGAGACAGCAGCATGATAGCAGAGACAGTCGCACAGCAAGGGCTCAGTATTAAGGGGGCCGAAATACCACAGCAGCAGAGCCTTTTTACTGAAGGTGCGCTCAACTTCCTCGAGGCTCTGTGTCGGGAGTTTGCTCCGGAAGTGACCAGCTTGCTGGAAAAGCGTGAGCAACGTCAGCAGCGGATAGACGGCGGCGAGTTGCCGGACTTTTTACCGCAAACCCGAGCCATTCGAGATGGTGATTGGCAAATTCGCGGTATACCGGCGGATCTTAAAGATAGACGGGTCGAGATCACCGGGCCTGTGGATCGCAAGATGATCATCAATGCGCTCAACGCCAATGTAAAAGTCTTTATGGCCGACTTCGAAGATTCGCTGGCACCCAGCTGGCAGAAGGTGGTCGAGGGCCAAATCAACCTGCGTGACGCCGTCCGCGGTGAAATTGATTTCACCGCGCCGGAAACCGGCAAACACTATCAATTGCAGGCCAACCCTGCGGTATTGATTGCTAGGGTGCGGGGGCTGCACCTGCCGGAGGCGCATGTCGAATTCAACGGTAAGCCTATTCCCGGCTGCTTATTCGACTTTGCTTTGTACTTTTATCATAACTATCACCAACTGCTTGCCAAGGGCAGTGGACCTTACTTCTATATTCCCAAGCTCGAGAGCCATCTTGAGGCGCGCTGGTGGGCCAAGGTGTTTGCCTTCGCCGAAGAACGTTTCTGCCTGCAGAGCGGCACCATCAAGTGCACCTGTCTGATTGAAACTCTGCCGGCCGTGTTTGAGATGGAGGAGATCCTCTATGAGCTGCGCTCCAACATAGTGGCGCTCAATTGTGGCCGCTGGGATTACATTTTCAGCTATATCAAAACCTTGAAGAAGCATCCCGATCGTATTTTGCCGGACCGCCAGCAAGTGACCATGGATAAGCCATTTCTCAGCGCCTATTCACGCCTGCTGATCAAAACCTGCCACAAGCGCGGCGCTCTGGCGATGGGCGGCATGGCGGCCTTTATTCCCGCCAAGGATCCGCAAACCAATGCCCAGGTGCTGGAGCGGGTTCGCAAGGACAAAGAGCTTGAGGCCCGAAACGGCCATGACGGTACCTGGGTGGCGCACCCTGGCCTGGCCGATACCGCCATGGGGATTTTCAACGAATATATAGGTGAAGAGCACGCCAACCAGCTGCATATCACCCGCGACGTGGACGCACCCATCCTGGCGGCCGAGCTGCTCAAACCCTGTGATGGTGAGCGCACCGAAGAGGGGATGCGACTCAATATTCGTATTGCGCTGCAGTACATAGAAGCCTGGATTGGCGGCAATGGTTGTGTACCCATCTATGGCTTGATGGAAGACGCAGCCACAGCGGAAATCAGCCGCGCCTCTATCTGGCAATGGATCCAGCACGGGCAAAAGCTTTCCAACGGCAAGCCGGTGACCAAGGCACTGTTCAGCGCCATGTTGAAAGAAGAGTTGGCCAATGTGCGTGAAGAGCTCGGCAGCGAGCGTTTCGATAACGGCCAATTCAAGCAGGCGGCAAGCTTATTGGAAGAGATCACCACAGCCGATGAGCTGGTGACCTTCCTGACCTTGCCGGGCTACGAGCTGCTTACCCGATAACCCCATAACCATTAACGGCGGCCGCCCGCGGCGGCTGGGTGGCTGCCAAATTACCCTACGAAGGAGAGTCAAAATGACCAAGGCAACACAGAATTCACGTCAGGCGCAGATAGAAGCATTGAAAAAGGATTGGGCTGAAAATCCACGTTGGCAGGGCGTTCGCCGTCCATTTACCGCAGAAGAAGTTGTAGCATTGCGCGGTTCAGTGGTTCCTGAAAACACCATCGCTAAACGTGGCGCAGCCAAGTTGTGGGAACTGGTTAACGGCGGCGCCAAGAAGGGCTATGTTAACTCTCTCGGTGCTTTGACCGGCGGTCAGGCCGTGCAGCAGGCCAAGGCCGGTATCGAGGCCATCTACCTTTCAGGGTGGCAGGTGGCGGCCGATGCCAACCTGGCGGGCACCATGTATCCGGATCAGTCACTCTATCCGGCCAACTCTGTGCCTGCCGTAGTGGGGCGGATCAATAACTCATTCCGCCGCGCCGATCAGATCCAGTGGAACCAGGGCAAAAACCCGGAAGATGAGGGTTATGTCGATTACTTCCTGCCGATTGTGGCCGATGCTGAAGCCGGATTCGGTGGCGTGCTGAACGCCTATGAGTTGATGAAGTCCATGATAGATGCCGGTGCCGCCGGGGTGCACTTCGAAGATCAACTGGCCTCGGTGAAAAAGTGTGGTCACATGGGCGGCAAGGTTCTGGTGCCGACTCAGGAAGCGGTGCAGAAGCTGGTAGCGGCCCGTCTGGCAGCCGACGTATCCGGAGTGGATACTCTGGTGATTGCCCGTACCGATGCCAACGCCGCTGATCTGTTGACCTCAGACTGCGACCCCTATGATCGCGACTTCATCACCGGAGAGCGTACCCAGGAAGGTTTCTACCGGGTGAAGGCAGGTTTGGATCAAGCCATTTCCCGCGGGCTTGCCTACGCACCTTATGCCGACCTTATCTGGTGTGAAACCGCCAAGCCGGATCTGGAAGAGGCACGCCGCTTTGCCGAAGCCATCCATGCCCAGTATCCGGATCAACTGTTGGCCTACAACTGTTCACCTTCGTTCAACTGGAAGAAGAACCTGGATGACGCCACTATTGCCAAGTTCCAGCAGGAGCTTGCCAACATGGGCTACAAGTACCAGTTCATCACTTTGGCCGGTATTCACAACATGTGGTACAACATGTTCGATCTCGCCTACGACTATGCCCGCGGCGAAGGCATGAAGCACTATGTTGAGAAGGTTCAGGAAGCCGAATTCGCTGCCGCGCAGAAGGGATACACTTTTGTGGCGCATCAGCAGGAAGTGGGTACAGGTTACTTTGATCAGGTGACCAATGTTATCCAGGGCGGCCAGTCCTCTGTCACGGCTCTGAGTGGTTCGACCGAAGAAGAGCAGTTTTAATCCCAAGTGTTGGCGTCCTCTCGGGCGCCACTTCCCCGGAAATGAACCTACGCCATTTTCGGGGGTAATTTGTGACTTCCCAGTCATTTGAGCCTTGTTGCTTGTGTTTTGGCGACTCATTGAGTCGCCTTTTTTTGTTGTAATTGTGTTATTTCTTTGAAGTTTGTGCTTTATTCATAACAAGAGTTCCATTCTCAAGCCCACCACTGGGCCAATACCTGAAAGAGTTGAGTCGTATTTGAAATCAGCCAACAAGGGGGTGGATTACTGGACCCGCAGGATCAGTGATCAGGAAATGCCCGCACTTTGCTCAACAATAAGGACATTGGAAAAACTCGCCAAGGACGATGTGTCCTCCATGGCGATTCTGGGGCGCAGCATAATGCACGACAATGCGCTCACTTCCCGTATTTTGCGGGTGGCCAACAGCGCCATCTATAACAAGGGGATAAGCCCTGTTACAACGGTCAGCCGCGCTGCCGTGGTACTGGGGTTCGACACCATCCGCAATATCTGCATTACCGCCAAACTCCTCTCCAGTTTGCTGGAAAGCAAAAATCTGGCGCCCTCGGTTTATCAAAGGTTGCTTAAGCTGATGGCTCAGGCGTTTCAGGCCGCCATGTTGGCCAAGATGATGCTCGATGGCTACGATGAGGAGTTGCAGGAGGAGGCGTTTATTGCCGCGCTGCTCTATCACTTGGGTGAGAGTGCCTTTTGGAGCACGGGAGCCGAACTGGCCGAGGAGCTGGATTTGGCCCTCAGCGCCGAGAGTGATGCCGTAAATAGGCTCAATCTGGTGCGCGAGGCGCTCGGGGCTTCATTCAATCAGCTCAGCCAGGGGCTGGCCCGCAGTTGGGGCCTGGGTGAACTCTTGTGCAAGTCGCTCAGCAATCCCGATGAACGCACGCCGGAAATTCGCAGTATTTTTCTGGCCAATAAACTCAGCGAAGCGCTGGCCGGCGCCGCACTCAAACCCGAGGAGCTGGAGCGGCGCCTTAAACAAGCCGCCGATATGCTGCAGTTGGATACAGATGAGTTTCGTGGCCGGGTCCTTCGCTGCTCCAACGCTACCGTCAAGTTAGCCGAAGCCTATGGCGCCAAGGTGCTTATCGAGTATCTGCCGGACACAGATCAGCTGCTGCCTCAGGAGAGGGTGGCTGAGGTTGTAGTGCGCGAGGCAAATCTTGCGTTCCAGCTGAAAAAACTCAGAGAGCTGACCGGCTTTGCCGTCGAGAAGACTGATTTCAATAAGGTAGTGACCACAGCATTGGAGGGAATACTCGAGGGTATTGGTCTTGACCGCTGCGCCGTGCTCTTGCTGTCACCGAGCAGGCGCATGTTGCAGCCGAGAATCGCGCTTGGTGACGGCGCCGAGGAGATGAAAAACGACTTTATTCTCGAGCTGGAAGGCCGCGGCACCTTGCTGAGGGATTGTATTGAAAATCAGAAACTGGCCTGGCAGGGCGAGGGGGCCGACAAAGCTGTATTGGGAGAACAGCTGGCGAGAAAAGTCCCCGCCAGTGGTTTTATGCTGGCACCGCTGAAAGTGGACAATAAGGTAATAGGCGTCTACTACGCCGACAAGGCCAGTTCGGGCCGGGACATTCATCCTGAAGATTTTGACAGTTTTGGCCACTTCGTGCAGTTGGCCAACATCTGTTTCTCAGTTGCCTTCAGGCACTGATTTCTGCTTTTTGCGATACAGCTTTATCTGATCGGTAATTCTGGGCGCCAGGGCGTTGGGAATGGGGAAACTCAGGCTGTATTGCAGTATTTGCCAGCCTTGTTCGGTTTTGACAAGCGTGCCAGTGCCCCGTCCAAGCCCATAGGACTGGCTGTCCAGCAGTTCATCGAACACTATCACATCGCCGTGCTGTACCAGGCGGCGCGAGGAACTTTGGTAAGTCCAGCCCTTGGTGGCACGGGCATACTGCTCAAATTCAACCATATTCCAGTATTCACTGGCATCTGTACCGATAAACCCCGCATCGGGGCTGAAGAGGCTAAAGTAACTGTCCCAGTCGGCATTGGCAGCACTTTGGTGCAGCTTATCCAATACCGAAGCGGCCTGAGCTTGGCTATCATCGAGCTGGCCGGTTTGCTCCTGGCCGTTTTGATTGCCGGCTTCCAGGCTATTTGCCAAGGCTGAATGGCCGTAAATCGGTAGCAGCAGCGCTGTAGTCAGCAGCAGAGGCTTAAGGTGCAACATAATGTTTCCTCTTATAAATTTTTATTGTCGGCCCCAGCTTAACCCAATTGTGCACAAGATGTGAGCCAAATGGGTTTTCTGTTTGCAGGTATGCAGTTGAAAGCTGGGCTAGTGCCAACTCAGGGGATCGAGACGATAGAAGCGGCTCAGCTCCTGGTAGAGTGCCGGATAATCGGCTCTCATCTGCTGCGGCTGTTCGAAGAACACCTCGCTTATTACGGCAAAGAACTCGGCCGGATTAGTGGCGCCGTAGTAACTGAATAGGCTGGGCTCACCACTGGCGGCCTGAGCTTGCAGTTTGGCAAACTCTCGGCCAAGCACCTGCGACCACACAGGGTAGGCGTTGAACTCGCCGAGTCTGGGAGCGCCATTGGCATCGCCTGCTTCCTGATCCAGTTGATGGGCGAATTCATGGATCACGACATTCCGGCCGTCTGCCGGATCGGCGGCGTCATCCAGGGTATTTTGCCAGGAAAGGACGACCTTTCCCTGACCCCAGGATTCTCCCGCCAATAACCTTTGGCTGTGCCATTCCAGGCCATTGGCATCCCGCTGCTGCTGGCGAACAATAAAGGCCGATGGGTACACCAGAATTTGTCTCAGGTTAGGGTAATAGTCGGTTTGGCGATTGAGTAACAAGAGACAGGCCTGCGCGGCTATGGTCAGGCGGATTTCATCATCTATCTCCAACCCGTCGCAACCGACAAACTGCTTTTCCGCCAGAAACACCTGGATGTGTTTCTTGAGCTGCAGTTGCAAGTCACTGGGCAGGGAACGGAAATAGGGCATACGTTTTTTCAGGATAGTGCGCCACTCCTTGGGGAAGGGCTTGGCGCGTATCTTGTCTCTGCGTCTGCGATCCCGCCAGGATTGGCTGAGGATCCAACCTATGGCGCTGGCGCCGGCGGCAAGGGTGATCAGAATGGCCAGCATGATCCGGCTCCATGGCTAAAGAGTCTAATCAGATCTGTGGGGGCTCAGTGGGAATAACTCAAGCTCGGCGCATGAAAAACAAGCAAAAAAAAGCTGACAGCAAAGAGGTTGAAACCTGTTATCGGCTGTCAGCAAAGGGTGGGAGTGTCAAACAGTCCACACATTTCAAGGGAAAGGAATCAGTCCGGCATAAACTTCTGCTCCAACTCGCGGCGCTCTTGTGGAGTCAGGCTGTGATGATGCTTGATAAGTAAACGTATCAGGCGTGACTTGGCAATATCACAGTCGCTGGCCATTTCGGCCAGGTGACTGATGGCCGCTTCACTCAGGGTGAAAGTTGCCTTGCGAAAGGGCTCGTGGCGGCGTTTGGGTATCAGTTTTTGCTGAGTGGCTTCCTGATTGGCGGAAGCTGTATTGGAATACCGCTGCTCAACCGGCATAGTTGCCGCCGATTGCTGTGTTTGCCCCATGGCGTAATAGATGGCACCGTCGATAAACTCATCCAGGGATTGCATGGCCAACATACGCTTACGGGCATCGACCTCAGATGGCGTAACGTTTTTCTTCAGATCGGCCAGTCCCATACTGAGTCCTCATGCTGTTGAGTTGGTTGGTCATCAGGCGGCTGCGGATCTCAGTGGCATTCTGTGCCTGCAGCATTTCGCAGGCGATGGCACGGATCTCGGCGGCGGCCTTGCCCTTGGGCTCGAATTCAATTACCGAGCGGCCGGACTCTTCGCTGTCATCATAGATGTTGCGGCTGTAGGTAATGGCGTCCAGCACATTGATATCATAGGTTTTGCAGACTTCCTTGGCCTCGAGAATACGGCTGGCCTGATTGGGCAGGTTAGGGCACTGGGTGATGACAAAAGAGGCGCGCATCTTGGGGTTTATCATCATGCAGGTAGCGACAATGTCGTCCATATGGCTGACGGTTTTAAGATCGCGGCGTTTGGGCCTGAGGGGCATAAGTACATGGGAGGCCACTGACATGGTGGCACGCAGCGCCAGGTTGTCCTGGCCGCCGCAATCGACTATCACATAATCGTAGTGTTGCTCCAGGCTCAGCAGATCGTTGCGGATTTTGCCATAGAGTTGAACACAGTTGATCCCGGCTAGTTTGCTGTCGTTGTTGCGGGCCTGGATCCAATCAGAGGTGGTTCGCTGAGGGTCGCAATCCACCATGATCACCGATGCGCCACATTCCACCGTGAGAAAAACGGCAATGTTTTGTGCCAGGCAGCTCTTGCCGCTACCCCCCTTTTCACCGCCAACGAGTATGATCATTGTTTTGCCCTCTGAAAGCCTGTTATTAAGTTATTTGCTCTTTCCCTGATGGCTTACAACTTTCCTTGGTTCGGGAGTGTTCCCAACCTGATGTTTGCCGTATCGCTGCTTTTCTGCACTCCGAAATGTTGTCGCTGACGGAGGTGAACAGTGAACGGTAAAACAAATGTAAAAGCTAAATTGTTCTTGGTCAACTTGATGATTTTTATTGGTTTTTATTGTTTTTGTCGCGTCATGTTTTTGGCGTTGACCCTTGGGTTGCCGTAATAATGGCAGTGTTGCCGGTGAGGGGAGGTGACGTAGGAAATTATCAATAAAATTATACTGTTAAAAAAATGTTTCCGCGTCATTTATTTGTTAAATCTCCTCTGCCACAGGGTAGGTTTCAGCAGAGCTTCTTTTATGACGCAGTAGATACCGTTTATAGGAATTAAAAATATTTTTATTAGACCTAAAAAGTATAAATAAATGTGATCTTTGTCGATTGGTCCATTAATCAGACTCTTGGTGTGCCTTTAAGTCGTTTGGGGTGCCGGCTTTTTTCTGCTCTATCTTGTCACCCAGGTTGTTGCAACTGTCATCTGCTTGCCACAGTACTCTGCCATGTTGGCGTATTGGCTGGGGATACCCTGGCGTTTCGACCATCAGTATTTATGCAAGGAGGCATTTATGGGCCATGTACTCAACCAGACCAGTCGCTTTGAAGTGATGGAGTATTGTCTGGCAACCCACGAACTCTTGTTGCTCCGGGACAGGGCAGGACTGCCGGTGCATGGACTGGATGACAGTTGTTTGCCTGCCAAGCCGCTGCTGTCCTTATGTATCAGGGAAAGGTCCGGTGGGGAAAACCTGCAGGAGGGACAACTGGTGGCCTTGGCTTTGGTGCGCAGCGGCTCAGCAACTGAACCCAGTCAGGAACAGGAGCACTATCTGTTGCAGGACTTTCTGGTGTTGCCCGAATTTCGCCATCTTGGACTCGGCAGCTTTTTGTTGGAGACGGTTATTGAGCGATTATCGCTTCTGGGAGCGCCTAAGCGGCAACTGATGCTGGAGGTGCTTCCGGGAGACGAAGTCCTGGCGCAGCGCCTGGGGTTCAAGCCAGGCGGCCACAGTGTGCCGGGAAATCTTTGGCTGAGAAGCGTAGGTTGAATTAAAAGCCTAAATCAGCTGCAGCTCACCCGAGTTCGGTAATCGAGTTATCAAGTCGGCGCCCATGAGTTGTGATGGCGTATAACTGCCGCCATCATGATTATGCTGCAGCAGATAATCCACAACCGCCAGCGAACCAAAAACCGTCAGACTATAACCATTGGCAGTTTTTATCCTCGCTGTGCGCCGCTCCCCTTGCGCATTACTGACTTCACCCCAGACAAAGGTCGGCAACTTTGCCCTTGCTGCTCCATCGGGCCCTGTCACCGTCTTGCCTATATGTGCCTTGAGCAGTTTCTGCAGCCAGCGGAATTTCAACAAGGGTCTGATGTAGTTGGCCCGTTTGGTGTTGGCTATCATCTTGGCCGAGCCCGAGATAAAGACCTCTATGTTGGGGATCCCTGTGGTGTAGAAAGCAGTTGCCACATCGCCCCAGGGAATTGTCATGGCCGGTTTCTCACCATCGCCGAAATCTATGTTTCTCACCTTATAGGCAAACGGCACAGAGATGATTTTACCCTGTTTACGTACCTTGCCGCCCTGGGCCAGGCCCTCAACCGAGGTTTTGGCTGTGCCGGGAGATAAGCCCGAGCGAGAGTCAAAACCGAGTGATAAGTGGTTGGCATCGGGCAAAGCACTTTTCAGGGTTGCGGCGAGACAGTCTGTGGGGATCACGTCGAAACCGACACCCGGACAGATAACAATTCCGGTGTCTTGGGCTTGCTGCTTGAGTGATTGCGCCAGCTCGAACACCGCAATTTCCCCTGTAATATCCAAGTAGTGCACCTTGGCAGCCAAGCAGGCTTGCATCATGGGCCCAGCCGTTGCCGAAAAAGGCCCGGCGCAGTTGAGTACCAAGCTCATGTCACCTATATGGCGTGGGATATCATCCAAGTCGAACACAGCTGACTCGAGCCGCAACTCCTTGGCCAGTGCCCGGGTCTTTTCACGGTTGCGCCCGGCGAGTACTGGGCGCAATCCTCGATGTGCGGCTTCCCGGGCGATAAGTTCACCCGTGTAACCGTAGGCACCGTAAATCATCCAGTTTCCCTGCTTGTTTGGACCTGTGTTTGTCATGGTTCTGCTCCGAAAAGATATTGTAATCAATTGCTTGTGTCTGGCCCTGAGGCAAGTTATTCGGTTGCTGCTTGAGTGACCGCTAAGGATTGGCCACCCGATGGCTTTGCTCCTGGAAAACTCGCTCCTGGAATATCTCACGCAATCCCTGTTCGTAGCCGGTGATTTGAAAGTCCGGGAAGCGCGCCTTGAATTTATCGGACACAAAGAGATTATCCACCTTATAACGCGGCAAGAGTTCGGCGGTATCTTTGAGCTTTTGGTTGAACTTGGCGCCCAGCCACAGCTGCCAGCTTTTGAGCACTTTATACTTGGCCGGAGTGCCGAAAATCTTTGCCGCCAGAAAGATGAACTCCCGGTAGGTCAAACGGTTATTGTCGCAGGGAAGATGCCAGGTTTGGCCATAGGCATCCGGGGTATTACCCAGCAGCGCCATCGCCCGGCTGGCATCCGGGGTGTAAATGAGGCTGTGCATAACCTTGTCATTCAGCAACACCTTGGCACTTTTGGCCGCTATCAGTCTGTCTATTACGGTGGTGTTGGTAAAGCTCTGGGTTTTACCCGGGCCATAAAATTCAGGCGCGCGGCAGATCATGGCTGTTACCTTTCCCTGTTGCATCGCATCCAGCAGCATCTGGGTGATTTGGCCTCTGACTAACCCCTTGGGACCGTTGGGCACAAAAGGTGTATCTTCACTTTGAGGCACTGAGGTTTGCGGGTACATATAAGTGTTATCGAAATACACCAACTTGGCGCCGTGGGCACTGCAGGCGTTGATAACATTCCGCATCATGTCAGGCCATTGCTCAAGCCAAATCTGGGTATCCAGAGGTAACCCCGCGGTAAAATAGACAATTTCTGAACCTGCTACCGCCTTGAGTGTTTGCTCAGGATCTCGGAGATCGGCTTGAAATAGCTCATCACTGTCATTGACCTTCTGTGGTCTGCGGCTGACCAAGCGTATGGTGTCGGTGAAGTCGCGTTTGAGACTCAAGGCCAGCTCTCTGCCTATCTGCCCATTGGCACCCAGTATTGTTTGCATAACTCAGCTTACCTTTTGTTGTGAGGTTAAGGATAGTGCGAACAAGTCGTGGTCTATTGGGCTCTGGCCCCTGATCCAGAGCAGGGCTTTTAGCGTCAGTTTAGCCGGGACTTGCTCTTACCCTGACTATCCTAAGGTTAAAGTTAAGTTTAAGGTCAAGAGGGAATCTTTATGATTAACCTGGCTGCCCTGAAAGCCGCTGGCTGCTGGAATCGGCGCGTATAGCCTGGGGAATGGGAAAATCACTTTTTGTTACTGCTGCGGGACAATATCTGCCAACCCAACTGGGACATGACTCTTTTGGCATTGCTGCTGCAGTCCAGGTCATCGGGCTTGGCTTCTATTTCGGCCAGAACCTGCAAGAGTTTGGCCTTGCTGGCGGCCACTTTGCGTTCAATCTCCTCCAGATCGGCTATCTTCCTGTGCAGAGAGCCAAGCAGTTGCTGGTGGTCCCATTGACCGAGTTCGCTCGGCAGCAGAGCCTTGAGCTCATCCAGGCTGAAACCGGCTTGTTGGCCTGTGGCTATCATATCCAGAAGTATCACGGCCTCGGGAGGATAGCTGCGATAACCATTGGCTTTACGGTTGACGATTTTCAGTAGCCCAATACGTTCATAGAAGCGGATCCGCGAGGGAGCCAGGCCGGTTTTCTGTGCCAGTTCACCAATTTTCATCTTTGTTCGTCCAAACTTGATTAATCCTGCTTTCACGAGCTGCGCAGATTGGCAGGCTTTCCACTCAAGTTTACTTTTCCGGAGTATACTGGCAACTTTAGCCTGAAACGGAGAGAAGATGCAGCCGGAACAGCAGTTGTTGGAAGCCATCAATCAGACCATGCCCTTTGGCAAGTACGCCGGACGCAAGTTATTGGAGCTTCCCGAGCCTTATCTGGTGTGGTTTCACTCCAAGGGGTTCCCCGAGGGCAAACTTGGGCAGCAATTGGCGCTTATCTATGAGGTGAAGCTCAATGGTCTTGAGTCTATGCTGCGGCCCTTGCTACGTCAGTGAAGCTGTCAAAAGTGTGAACCCTATTAGCGATTTATGAAATAACACATGTTTTAATGGCGCAGTATTTCCAACGACAACAGGAAGCAACAGACAATGGCAAAATTGGCAAAGATCTTGGCGACCGCGGCTTTGGCTCTGGGTATATCTTCAGCCTGGGCGCAAGGTGCGGTACATGAAGGCACAGTGGTCGACACCATGAACAGTGGTGGTTATACCTATGTGCAGATTAAAGAAGCCGATAAGACATTCTGGGCGGCAGGCCCTCAGGTAGCTGTGGCCAAGGGTGATAAGGTGCAGGTTACCGAGCAGATGTGGATGACCAACTTCACCAGCAAGACCCTCAACCGGACTTTTGACAAGCTTATGTTTGTTGGTGAAATCGATAAGAAGTGATTTCATCCACTCTCTGTTAAAGTCGCGACTCTGTTCGCGGCTTTTTTATTTGCGCTTAAGGGCTTTGCCTGAGCACAAATGTCGGGCAAAATGCCTGCAATTCAACTGTGTTGGTACCAATTCTCATGTTGCGGGTAGAGGTTTACTCTCATTCTCGTCACAGGCACTTGGGGGAGCAGATAGCCAATCTCTACCACAGTGCCGTTACTGCCATAGATGATGCTCGCTACAGTGCGGCTCAGCGTCTGGCTTGGTCGGCTGCGCCGCGCTCGGGGCGATACTGGCAGCTAAGGCTCAAACGGGCCCAGGCCTGGGTGATGCTCAAGGGCAGCGAGCAAAGTCCTCAATGTGTCGGTTTTGTGTTGCTGGAGACCACCTTCCGTGAGCGAGGTTACATCGCCTGCCTTTATGTGGCGCCCGATAGCCAGCGTCAGGGTGTTGCTTCTTCCTTGCTTGAGGCCGCCAAACACTGGGCTCTCACCCAAGGCTACCATCACTTGACGACAGATGCTTCGGCGTTGTCCAAACCTGTGTTTGAACGCGCCGGGTTTCGTTTGCATCACAAAAGCTACCAGGAAAAATCCGGCCAAATGTTCGGCAGCTACTTTATGAAGCTGATACTGCCGCCTTTGGTGCACAAGAGCTAAGCCGCCTATGATTTCACCAACGCCCATTCAAGCCGAGCATGGCTTTATTATTCGCCAAGGTCGCCCCGAGGACAGCGCGGCCATCGCCGAGCTGTTTCATCTGGTGGTAAACGCCAGCACAGAGCATTACAGCCAGGCGCAATGCCAGGCCTGGTCGCCTGCACAGCGCAGCGAAGATGAGTGGCGGAATCGTTTGCAGGGGACGGCGCTCTGGGTTGCCGAAGATGGTCGCAATTTGCTCGGATTTATTAACCTAAAGCCTTTGAATGCGCCGGGTGAAGCCGAGATAGACTGCCTTTTTACTCACCCCAATGCCCAGCGCCGGGGGATTGCCGTCGAGCTCTACCGGCAGCTATTGAGATACGCCGTCGATTCCGGGGTGCAGTGTTTGAGGGTAGAGGCTTCTTTCTATGCCAAAGCGTTTTTCGGCAAGCAGGGCTTTACAACCTTGAAGCGCAATCAGCATCAACGTCACGGGGAAGTGCTGACCAATTTCAGTATGCAGCTGCAGTTATAACCCAAGCCGCCCTGGAAAATCACCCAAATGAAGTTCCAAGGGCGGCCTGTGGGCAAACGCCAAGAAATGCTGCTTGTTATGGCAAATCAAACACCAGGGCGACGGCACTCTTGTTGCCGGCCTTGATGGCAAACTCCTCAAGTTCGTTGATGTGAATGCCATCGCCACTTTGCAGGGTTTCACCTGCCAATTGCAGCTCTCCTTCCACCACTTGAGCATAAAAGTTGCGTCCCTTTGCCAGCTTGAAGCTCGTCTGCTCGGCAGCGGTCAGCTCCAGGCGGTAGACGCTGGCGTCCTGTTTGATGGACAGGGTGCCAGCGCGGCCATCGGGAGTGACGACCGGGGTCAGGGCCGAACTCTGGGCAAAGGCTTTTTGCTGATAACCCGGGGTGCCACCCTGGCTGCTCGGTTGGATCCAGATCTGCAGGAAATGCAGTGGTTCAGTTGCCGAGGCATTGTACTCACTGTGATAGATCCCCGACCCGGCAGACATAAGTTGGAACTCACCGGCCGGCAGGGTTTTCACGTGACCAAAGCTGTCTTTATGGGCTATGGTGCCGGAAATCACATAGCTGATGATCTCCATATCCTTGTGGCCGTGGGTATCAAAGCCGGCGCTTGGCGCGACTCTGTCATCATTGATGACTCTCAGGGCCGAGACCCCCATAAATCTTGGATCATAATACTTGCCGAATGAAAAACTGTGTTGGCTCTTGAGCCAGCCGAAGTCGGCCCGGCCGCGTTCGTCGGCATGACGTACATAAATCATAATTCAGTTCTCCTGCTGGGAAGGTGCAGACAAGTCTTTTGTGTGCTCTTCACAGACTTACAGGCCAGGATGCAAGGCCTGTAAGCAGTGAATGGCTTAAAGCAAGATGTGTGCTTTGCAAGAAGGGCCCCTTAAGGAAGGTGCGAATAAGTCCTCGTGGCACTCTGGCTTGCACAGCAATTGGCGT